>JAOZLO010000079.1 GCA_029934775.1 Desulfocapsaceae bacterium | reverse complement strand
TGAAATGTTTGAAGATCAACGCAATAATAGTTCCAAGGTTGATTTGCTTATCCGCGCCAAACATGACCGCGCCACTACCGGAGAAGATAAGCTGTTTGAAACGGCAAGGCGAGCACAGGTTCGAGCACAAATTGAAATAAAAATACCGAGACAAAGTAGCCGAAAGAAAAAGAGCAAGCAAAAAGCAAGAGCAAAAAGGGTTGCCCGCACAGCACAGGTTTCGATTCGCTCTACCGAAGTAGAGCTTAACCCTCCGTCATATTATAAAGACAAGGAACCTGTCAGGATAAATATTGTTCATATGCTGGAAGACAATCCAGCAGCAGACGTCGACCCAGTTGAATGGTTTTTACTTACGACACTTCCTGTTCAATCGGTTGATGATGTGATAAATTGTGTGAAGTGGTATTGCCTTCGTTGGCGTATCGAAGACTGGCATAGAGTCCTTAAATCAGGTTGCAATGCAGAAGATCTTGCCAATAAAACGGCTGAGCGTCTTAAACGAGCGGTGGCAATTAAACTCGTGATCGCATGGCGTATTATGCTCATGACTCTTTTGGGTAGAGAAACTCCGGAGCTGCCACCCGAAGTAATGTTTTCCGATTTAGAAATAAGAGTATTGAACGCCTACGCAAAAAAAAAAGAATTAGCCCCCCTGCGTCGCTCGGGGCAGCAGTAAAGTTGGTGGCAAAGCTTGGCGGATATTTGGGCCGTTCCAGTGACCCACCTCCGGGGCATCAATTAATGTGGCGCGGATATACCAACCTGCAATTAATGTGCGACGGCTTCATGCTTATGGATTACGGTTGACGGTAAGAACGAATTTGTGGGTAAAGGGCAGGGTTAGCAGCCCATGAGCCGGTGGATATTGTCTTGCGTGAAAACATCCATGGTCTGGAGCTGGATAAGCGGTGTGTAGAACTGGCGGCCTTTGCCCTGGCCCTGGCTGCCTGGTCTTATCCGGATGCTGGAGGCTATCGGCCTTTACCTGAGTTGAATGTGGCCTGTTCCGGGCTGTCGGTCAGTGTGGCAAAGGAAGAGTGGAAGCAACTGGCTATAGGTAGGCAGAACCTGCGCATTGCCCTGGATTGGCCCTATGACACCTTCAAGGATGCCCCGATTCTGGGCAGCCTGCTGGATCCGGCGAAAACAGATGCCGCTAAGATCGTCCAGTGGCAGGAGCTTTCGGCGGCCTTAAAAGAGGCCCTGGGCCAGGAGGAAAGTAGTGAGCAGCGGGAAGTTGCGGTGGTGGCCCATGGTCTGTCCAGGGCGGCCATGCTGCTAGCCGAGAAGTATCAATGGGTGATCACCAATGTTCCCTATCTGGCCAGGGGAAAACAGGATGAGCGGCTGCGAAAATTTTGTGAAAAACGGTATCCTTCGGCCAAAAATGATCTGGCCACGGTGTTTCTGGATCGTTGCCTGGAATTATGCCTTGATGGTGGTACCACAAGCGTGGTCTTGCCGCAGAATTGGCTTTTTTTGACCAGTTATAAAAAATTCCGTGAAAAATTGTTGAAGAATGATACCTGGCATATGATTGCGCGGTTGGGGCCCCAGGCATTTCAGACACCTATGTGGGATTTTAATGTACAACTCATCAGCCTGAGCCGGGGCAATGCGGTTGGCAGCGGGACTGGGCTTTTTGTCCAAGCAGGGTCTGCCGGAATCCTGCGCGGCCTTGATGTTTCCGAACCTCGTACTGCAGCCGACAAGGCTGACGGGTTGTTGAGTACTGAGGTTAAGAGCGTTGAGCAGGCGAAGCAGTTGGAGAACCCGGATGCTCGGGTGGCGTTGGAAGAATTAATAGATCTAAAGTTACTTTCAGAATTTTCCTCTACACTTGCAGGATCATATGCAGGAGACAGTCCAAGATTTATTAGAAATTGGTGGGAAGTAAAATCGAACAACGATGACTGGGCATGGAATCAAACGACTGTGGAAAAAACTTGCCATTTTGGCGGGTTGAGTGAAGTAGTATTTTTACAAAAAGAAAGTGGGGAAATGTGTAAATTGGCGCAGGAAGTAAAGCACCTCAATCATGCCGCTCAAAACTGGCTCCGAGGTAAGCCATTTTGGGGGAGACAAGGAGTCAGTGTCAGTTTGATGAGAGATTTATACGTTTCAATATATGTTGGTACTCCATTCAATCAAACTACTGCCACTATAATGCCGACAAATCCTGAGTATATCCTACCAATTTTTACATTTTGTGAATCTCAAGACTTCAATGCAGAAGTTAGGAAAATTGATCAAAAATTAAATGTTACACCGGCTACACTTGTGAAAGTCCCATTCAATCTCGACCACTGGACCAAGGTCGCCGCAGAAAAATACCCCAACGGCCTGCCCAAACCCTTCACTGAGAATCCCACTCAATGGATCTTCCACGGACATCCAGTCCAGAGCGACGATCCCTTACAAGTCGCCCTTGCCCGTCTGCTCGGCTACCGCTGGACTGCGGAGTTGGATTCCACCATGGAACTCTCCGATGAAGCCCGCACCCTGGTGAAGAGATCAGAAGGCCTACTGCCCTTGGCTGATGATGACGGCATCGTCTGCATCCCACCAGTCCGAGGCGAAGCCTCTCTGCCGCCGACCGCCTGCTCGACCTGCTGGCAAGAGCCTATGGAGACGTCTGGTCCACTGACACCTTGACCGAGCTCCTTAAAAATGTTGGTCACGGAGGCAAGACCCTGGAGACCTGGCTGCGGGAGAAATTCTTCACCCAGCACTGCAAACTCTTCAAGCATCGGCCCTTTATCTGGCATATTTGGGACGGCCTGCGCGACGGTTTTGCCGTCCTGGTCAATTACCATAAGCTCGACACAAAACTCCTTGAAACACTGATCTACACCTACCTGGGTGACTGGATTAGCTGCCAGAAGCAGGACATCACGGCTGGCATTGACGGTGCTCAGGAGAAACTGGCTGGTGCTGAAGCATTAAAGAAAAAGCTGGAACTGATCCTCGAAGGCGAAGCCCCCCATGACATCTTTGTCCGCTGGAAACCCTTGGACAAACAAGCCATTGGCTGGAATCCTGATCTTAACGACGGCGTGCGTCTCAATATCCGTCCCTTCATGTCGGTTACGGATGTGGGCAGGAAAGGCGCCGGAGTGCTGCGTGATAAACCAAATGTTAAATGGGGCAAGAATAGAGGCAAGGATGTTGCATCTGCCCCCTGGTACCATCTCGGCCCTGGATTCGGGGGCAAAGAAGGCGACCGTATCAACGATCACCATCTAAGCCTGGCTGAAAAAAGAAAAGCAAGGGGTCTGTAACATTGATATTGCACGGTAACACTTATAGAGTTACTGTGCATAAAATGCGTTACAGGAGAGAATATGCGAATGTTACTGAGCAATCTGAAACAATACATCCACGACACCCTAGCTGTTTCTATTACTTCAGAAAAGTGGAGTGAAAGTAAACTACTGCCATTCTTTTTGCAAGATAGCTATGTCTTCTACCGGTTGCAGTTTCTGGGGCAAAATTGCCTGATGATGGCGGACACCCGAGACCAGGAAGAATCTCCGGCTGTCATCCGCAAACATATGGACCAGGTGCGGGCCAAATGGGATGGTGAGGTTATTTATGTCCGGGATAGGGTGACAGCCTATAACCGGAAAAGACTTATTGAACATAACCTGCCGTTTATAGTACCAGGTAACCAGTTATACCTGCCTATGCTGGCCATCGACTTACGCGAACATTTTCGCCGGCAACGGAAAATCAGTGATTATTTCTATCCTTCCACTCAGGCCCTGGTTCTGCACTGGATATATAATAACCAGAACGGTCCGGGATCTACGCCGACAGAGCTGGCTCGAGTTCTTGGCTACTCCAAGATGACAATGACCCGGGCCTTCAGGGAGGTGGAGTCCATCCTGAATGATGCTGCGTTAAATGAAGAGCATGGCCTCCTTGGTGTCCCCAGCCTTAACAGTCGCGAGCTCTGGGAGAGAACACGTCCGTTAATGCGCAGCCCTGTTAAAAAACGTGTTTATGTCTTGCAGTTCGACATCGGGCGTTATGTTGGTCATAGGGCTGGGTTATCAGTCCTTGCCGATTATACCATGCTGGCCAAACCAAAAAACAAGGTGTTTGCTGTCAGTCAGGAGGAATGGAAGTTGTTGCGGCAAAAGCACCTGTTTATTGTGTTAAATTTTCCCGATCCTCAGGCAGTAGAAGTTGAGGTTTGGAGTTATAACCCCAGGCTGTTCGGGTATGACGGTATAGTGGACCGTCTGTCGCTCTACCTTTCCTTACAGGACTTGGAAGACGAACGCGTAGAAATTGCCCTTGAAAAACTTCTGGAGGGAATATCATGGTAGAGGGGCTGTCGCGTTTCAGAGATCATTTCCGGGAATTTACAGATCAATATGTGTTAATTGGTGGAACCGCTTGTGATCTGTTTATGGAGGAAGCCGGACTGCCTTTCAGGGTCACCAAGGACCTCGATATCGTCCTCTGTGTAGAAGCTCTTGATAGAGCATTTGTCGCGGCTTTCTGGGAGTTTGTTCGTGGCGGTGGCTATAAGATTCAAGAGAAGTGTAGCGGCGACAAGCAGTTTTACCGCTTTGCGCAGCCTGATACTGAAGATTATCCAGCAATGTTGGAACTTTTTTCCCGGTCTCCCGATATCCTTTCTTTAGCAGAGGGCAGTCACCTCACTCCTATCCCTGTTGAAAATGAGATTGTCAGCTTGTCCGCTATTCTTCTCGATGACATTTATTACAAATGGATTCGTGCTGGGAGAGAGGAACTGGACGGGATATCAGTTGTCACTCCGAAACATGTGATACCTCTAAAAGCACAGGCTTGGTTGGATTTGACCGCCAGGAAGCAGGCAGGTGAAACAGTGGACAGCAGGGACATTAAAAAACATAAAAATGATGTTTTTCGTCTGTTCCAGATCCTTGATCCGGAACCAGTGAGAGATGTTCCTGTGGCAATCAAAACTGATCTCAAAAAGTTTATAACCGGCATGGAATCAGGACAGGTTGATCTGAAGTCCCTTGGCCTTGGCTCCAGAAATAAAGAGGATATATTGTCAAACCTTAGGAGTATTTATGGGCTTGATTAAGGATCATTTCATTGCAGCCATCCGCCAGGCCTCTGTGTTCAATTCTGAGATACAGGTCACACCGGCATGCATCCTCTGGCCCGACAGCGACAGACAATGGGAAGCAGTCATACCTCACCTGCAGACTGAGCTGCCTGAACTGTTCATCCTGGGGGATTATGATCCGAAAACACGGACCGGACCTGCCATATGGTTACGATGTATTATTGTGGGCAATGTAGAGGATATTTCGCTTCCTCAAGATCGTCTCCCGATTTTTTACCTGCCTGGAGTCAGTCGTCATGATCTGCGGGCTGTTGAAAATTGCCCTGATTACCTGAAGCCTCTTGCCGAACTACAATACCGTGGAGTCATCTGGTCGCAGCTTAATGCCAAGGACTGGACGATTCTGGCCTTTCTGAAATCCGATCAAGGCGGCCTTGGTCTGGATGTAGCCCAGGATAATGACAGTAAAAATGCCATGCAGCTTGCTGTTTATCACCTGCTTGATGAAGATGCTGATCTTCTCAAGGGAAAACGTCTTGACAAGGATTATTTTAATACCTTGCTCATAGGCGACCCTGTGCGAGATCTGCTGCAGTGGCTTGATCTGGGTGATGCCTTTCGTGACAGACAGACTGAAAATCAGTGGCAGGCTTTTGTGGAGGTCTGTAAATCGCAGCTTGCCTTTAATCCTGAAACCGATGGTATTCTTGAAGGAGCTGCAAGGCTGGCAGTTTATGAAGGGCCATGGAAAGCGGTGTGGGACAGATACTGTGAGGCCCCCAGACGTTACCCTGGCATCCCGGATCAGATCCTCAAATGTAAAAATGCCAATGCTGAATCTTTTTTCCAATACCGATACGCATGGTGGTTGGCCCCAGTGGAATACAGAACAAGAGGACACTCTGCGCAGGGTTTTAAAAAGTATAGACAGTCTTCCTCCTCACAAAGCCCGTGAGAAAATCATGAACCTTGAAAAGAATCATACCCAAAGGAGGAATCTTATCTGGGCCGAGCTTGGTGAATCCCCATTGGCACTTGCCTTAAAACATTTGAAAACCCTTGCCGAGAAAACAACAGATGGACTCGCTGCAGGGACTGCGGAAGATATGGCTGCAGGCTACATGAACAGCGGATGGCATGCCGATAATGCAGTGGTGCAATCACTCTCCTGTGTAGAGAAAAATGAAGATTACGAAGCTGTCTGTGCAGTCATACGTGTAATATACCTTCCTTGGGCTGAAGAGTCAGCAAGACATCTGCAAACTGTAGTTGACAGTTCCGGCTACCCTGGTGGCACAATTATAGCTCATGAGCCTCTGCCCGGTCAGGAAAGTGAATGTATTTTGTTCGTGGATGGACTCCGTTTTGATATAGCTAAAAGACTCTCGAGGCTCCTGGCTGCTCGTGGATGCGCAATAGAGGGAAAACAGATCTGGTCGGCCCTTCCCAGCGTAACAGCCACTGGAAAGGCTGCTGTGTCCCCTGTCTGTGGAGAAATTACAGGGAAAGACAGTAATGCAGACTTTGAGCCCAGTGTTGCCGCAACAGGGCAGACTCTCAAGGGGGGATATCATTTTAAAAAGCTGCTGCAGGCTGCAGGCTGGGAAGTCCTTGACCGTTTTGAGGTGGGGGACGGCCAGGGAAAAGCCTGGTGTGAGTTTGGAAATATTGATCATGAGGGCCATGAGCGCGGTTGGAAATTAACGCAGTATCTTGATGCACTGATTAAAGAAATTGGTGAAAAGGTGATGCAGCTTATAAATGCAGGGTGGAAAAACGTGCGGGTCGTCACGGATCACGGCTGGCTGCTGTTACCTGGTGGGCTGCCAAAAATAGATTTACCCTCTGCCTTGACTGAAAACAAATGGGGCCGCTGTGCTGTTATAAAGCCGGGAGCTTCCATGACAGAGCGCCTCTTTCCCTGGTACTGGAATCCTGCCCAGCATTTTGCTCTTGCGGATGGCATCAGCTGTTATCGTAATGGAATAGAGTATTCCCATGGTGGGCTCAGCCTGCAAGAGTGTTTGAACCTGGAATTGCGGGTAACCTCTGAAGGGACAGGAGCTGCTGGAGGCTCTGTTGATGTTACAGATATTACCTGGAAAGGTCTCCGCTGCTCTATTGCCGTTGACAATGCCCCTGCCGGCATATCCTTTGATATCCGCACCCAAGCAGGTAACCCGTCGTCGAGCCTTGTTGTCAGGATAAAACAGCTGAAAAAAGATGGCTCTGCTTCAGTGATTGTCGAAAATGAGGATCTCGAAGGGGAGGACGCCTCCATTGTGCTTCTTAATTCTGATGATGAACTTGTGGCCCAAAGTGAAACAAAAATTGGTGGTGAACACATATGATTGAACTGGATAGCATAGATAATAAAGCTACCCTATCTCTTGATGGCTATCTTGTCAGAAAAGACCTTGTCCGTATTTTCAGCCGTCAGTTTCCTGTACCAACTTATGTTGTGGAGTTCCTCTTGGGCCGCTACTGTGCCAGTATCGACCAGGAAGAGATTGACGAAGGTCTTGAGATCGTCCAACGTCAGCTGAAGTCACGTTCAGTTAAGGCAGGAGAAGAGGAGCTGTTTAAGGCACGTGCTCGTGAAAATGGGGAGGTGAAGATTATTGACATCATCACTGCCCGCCTTGATGCCAAAACTGACTCTTATCTGGCAACACTACCCAGCGTAAGGTTATCTGATGTACGTATCAGCCCCGAACTGGTGAATAATCACGAGAGAATGCTGACCGGCGGATTTTATGCCGAATTGTCTTTGGGCTATGATGCGGCCATTGCCCAGGAGAAAAACGGGCGGCCGTTCGGCATAGAGGGTTTGCGTGAGATTCAGCTGTCAAAACGTGATGTCCTTGATGGGTTGGCCGAGGCCAGGACAGAATTTACAACCGATGAGTGGAAAATATTCTTGCTGCGCAGTATTGGTATAGAACCTTCCTCCTTGTCAGAGCGGCAGCAAGATGCTTTTCTGCTGCGCATGGTCCCTTTTGTTGAGCGCAATTATAACCTGGTAGAACTCGGTCCCCGTGGTACTGGTAAAAGCCATCTTTTCCAACAGGTCTCGCCCTATGCCCATCTCGTGTCTGGAGGCAAGGCCACTGTTGCTAAGATGTTTGTCAATAATTCAACCGGTCAGCGTGGCCTGGTCTGCCAGTATGATGTGGTCTGTTTTGATGAGGTTTCAGGTATCTCCTTTGACCAGAAAGACGGTGTCAACATCATGAAGGGGTATATGGAGTCCGGAGAGTTCAGCCGTGGCAAGGAAGCTATCCAGGCAGACGGCTGCATTGTCATGGTCGGCAACTTCGATGTTGATGTTGAACACCAGCAGCGTGTTGGCCACCTCTTCGGTCCTATGCCTCAAGAGATGCGTGATGACACCGCCTTTATGGACCGCATCCATGCTTTTTTACCAGGCTGGGACGTACCTAAAATCAACAAGGAACTGCTTACAGACCATTTTGGGCTTGTTAGTGACTTTCTTTCTGAATGCTGGAGTCGATTGCGCGGCCAGAGTCGGATATCCCACCTGCAGAATAAAGTATTCTTTGGAGGCGCTCTCAGCGGCAGGGATACCAACGCTGTGAACAAGACCGTCAGCGGCCTGCTCAAGCTGATTGATCCCGGCGGTGAGGGAGTAACTGAGGAAGGCCTTGAGTGGGCCGTTCATATTGCTATGGAAAGTCGCAGGAGAGTCAAGGAGCAGCAGAAGAGGATCGGCGCAGCTGAGTATAGAAACACTCACTTTAGTTATGTTATGGGTGCCGACTGGGTTGAAAAATTTGTCTCAACTCCTGAACTGCAAAGTGATAACAGTATAGGCGGTGACCCGCTTGAGCCCGGCCAGGTTTGGACCATCAGTCCCGGGGGAATGGATGACAACCCTGGGTTGTATCGCATCGAGGTAAATGAAGGCCCGGGATCAGGTGTGAAGATTCTGAACAAACCTGTGCCACCAGCATTTCGTGAAAGTATAGGGTATGCGGAGCAAAACTTGTATGCACGAGCAATGCAGCTAGTGGGAGACAAGGATCCTCGGCATCACGAATTTACTGTCCAGCTCCGTGCTTTTGACGCATCAAAATCAGGAACGAAACTTGGCATGGCCTCGTTGATAGCATTCTGCACATCACTTCTCAAAAAGAGCATGCGCGGTGGTCTTATTATTGTCGGTGAAATTAACCTGGGTGGATCCATAGAATCCATCCACAACCCGGTGACAATTGCTGAGATTGCAGTGGAAAAAGGTGCAACAGCCCTACTCATACCTGTGTCCTGTCGCCGCCAGCTCTTTGACCTATCAGACGACATGGCGACCAAGATAGATATCCAGTTTTACTCGGATGCCAGAGACGCTCTTCTTAAAGCAATAGTGGAATAAATTTCATGGAAGATTTTGATGAAGACCCTCTCGATTTACTTGATGACGATGGTGATGGTGTTATTGAAATGTGCTTGCTCTTTGATGACGACAAAAAGACAGGCTCTAAACCACCATCTAATAGTGGATGCAGCATTGTGCTGTTTTTAATGGGGGCATCATTTTTTTT
>JAOZLO010000513.1 GCA_029934775.1 Desulfocapsaceae bacterium | reverse complement strand
TGTTTAACGCTATGTTTTTATTGAGCAATCACCAGATCTTTTCAACACCCTTTATATCAAACCATTCGATAAAATGACCTTTGGTGCTCGCTAAAGATATCTTTGGAGAGCATACTGGATTACTTAATTTGTCTCAGTATCTTATACGTATTCAACCAGTAATGATATTTGCTGAGTTCATGTTATAAACCTTATAAATTAATAGATTACCTTGAGGATTTATGCCATGAAACAATATCGCATTCTTGTAGTTGATGATGAATCAGATGTTCTTTCAGTTTCGGAAAGAATCCTCACAAGACTTGGGTACAAAGTAATTCCATTTACAAACAGTAAAGAGGCTCTGGAATTATACAAAAACCTTTTCTCTCAATTTGACCTGGTCATTACCGATTTTCGAATGCCAAGCCTTAACGGCCTACAACTCTGCAAAGAAATACTTAAAATAACTCCCAATATGCCTGTTATAATTTGTTCTGGTTATGCCAGTGAATTTGGGCATGAGGAGGCCGATGAACTCGGAGTCAAATGGTTTATCCGAAAACCATTTCTGAAGACAGAGTTTGTCCAACTTGTTGAGAAAACTTTGGGGGTAGGGCATCAAGAATAAATTTGAGGACCTACCCCGCCTTGAAAGGTTATCAGAGAGATTATTCCATACAAGTTGATCCTCAACAACGTATTCTCCAAAAGAGGCAATTTTGAAATATCAACTATCTAACTGCCAAATTGAGCAACTAGCGGAAAATATCTTTGAAGCAACTCCTCGAAAAGACATTGTAATAGACCGGAACTGTGTGGGTGAATGCGAAACTCTTTGGAATAAAATACGGGATAAACCATTCGGACTTCTCGTAAATTGCGAAAACTCATTTTCACTTTCCTTTGAAGGTTCACGTGATGCAGGACAACACCCTTTCCAACAAAAAACAGCCATACTCTGTAATGATTATGTCGATGGATCAGAAAAAAAATTGAAGTTGACGCGACAAATAAAAATAATGGCAGGATTTTTTTGTAACCATCAAGTTTTCACCGACAGAGACGAAGCAATCAAGTGGTTATCTGATATTTGAGTCTGGATTTGATCTTTAATTGAAGTTGGAAAAAAAGGAACATGCTTTTCAATTCACCTTCCATTGCTGGCTTATCACGCCCGCCATGGTTAGCTGAAGAATCAGTTTTTTAAGATATGGAAATACCATTTACTATGGATCTTAAATCGAAAATTCTCCTGGTTGATGACGAGAGGCACTTTGTAGACAGTCTTTTCAGGTAACTACTCATGGGGTAAGCATCTGAACTTCGCTAACCTGCATACTTGTAACTGTTTACAGGGTGCCGTAGATTTTTGCAGGCAGGCCTGCGCCGCATATAAGTCATACGTAAGCAGGCGTGACTGCGGAAAGATGCGGTGCCCTGTGAGCAGTTACCTTTTCAGTATGTTGGAGGGTCATGAATACGAATGCAGTATCGCGCATAATGGAAGGAAGGCTATCAATCTCCTGAGGGATGGTAATTTCGATGTGGTTTGCCGACCAGATAAAACAGGTGCTTTTAAACTTACTCAACAATGCAGTTTATGCCTGTGAAGGAGGTGGCACAATAGCTATCAATACTGAAGTGCCCAGTAAAGAAAATATTTCCATCAAAATTCAGGATAGTGGCAAAGGTATAAATCCTGAGTACATGGATAAGATTTTTGATCCATTTTCCACAACCAAACCGGAAATAAAAGGGACCGGTCTGGGGTTATCTGTCAGCTATGGGATCATAAAAAAACATGGTGGTAGGATTGATGTGACAAGTGAGCTTGGCAAAGGTGCAGTTCTCACGATAAACTTACCTGTTAACGGGGTGAAGAATGCGTAAAGAATCAATTCTGTTGGTTGACGATGAGGAAATTATCCTGAACACCTTGAGCATTTTTCTTCACCATCAAAATTATGATGTTACCATGGCATCCACTGGTGAAGAGGCAATTTCTCTGTTAACCAAAAGTCATTTTGATCTGCTGGTTACAGATCTTGCGATGTGTGGAATAGATGGTATTCAGGTACTCAAGGAAGTTAAAAAGATCAGTTCTTTGATCGGGGTAATTATCCTCACCGGTTACGGTGATATGACTTCCGCCATAGACGCTTTAAGACTGGGTGCTGATGACTATTTGTTAAAGCCTTGTGACTCAGAAGAACTCCTCATTCGTATTGAACGGTATTTTGAAAAACAGGACGCTTTGCGGAAAGTAATATTATACGAAGAAATTCTGCCTGTTTGCATGTACTGCAAAAGTATCAGGGATGATAAAGGCACTGAACCAGGGAAGGGGAGCTGGTTGAAAATGGAAGAATATCTTCACACAAAAAGTGGAACTGCTTTTTCCCATACGTTCTGCCCGAAATGTCAGACCCAGGCGGAGAAAGACATGCTTGGCGATTGACCCGTTCAATACCCCTGCTTAGATCAAACAGATCTCAAGTTTACCTTCCTACCTTAAATGTAGCTGAGAAGTTGCCTCAAAAAACAGTGTTTTGCCCTTAGAAAATCGAGAATACCCTAACAGGAAAATAGCACCTTCAAAAAGAAAATTCTTCCAGAGAATCTTGCGCCTCCAAGTTCCAACAAGCGACATTGCTAGCATTTTTCAACCTATTTACAAAAATCATTCTTTGGAAAACCCGATCATTGTTTTAAAGACTTTTTTGGGGCTCAAAAACATCCAAACGATAATCAAAGGTCGACCCATTGAGAAGCTAGGCTAGCCGTGCATGGAGCATGACCAATTTGGGAACACAATTTGTTTTGAAGGAATGTTGAATCAGAGATTCAGGGAGAATATCAATAAGCTGCTTTTCTAAACTTGGTAAGATTGGCAAATGAAAGTATCTATGTTGTGTTAAAAATTTTTCTCTTTTAGTATTGGATCATTCTGTATAATATATGTTGGTTCGTCA
>JAOZLO010000512.1 GCA_029934775.1 Desulfocapsaceae bacterium | reverse complement strand
ATTCCCAATAGGTCTCGAATGCCTTCTGAATGATCAATCGTCTCTTTGTTGATAGCTCACTGTCGTAGCTGATCTTTCTTGAATCGAGAAACTCTTTGAAAGAAAATGGAAAAATCTCCCAGGTAAGTGAACGGCCGCGCATCTGTGTCGCAATCTCCTTTGACAGCATCTGGGCTGAAGATCCAGTAAGATAGACCTCACAGTTTTCAGTCCGCATCATACGATCAACAAAAGATTCCCATCTGTCAACTGCTTGGATTTCATCAAAGAAACAGTAAATTTTTTCAGAATGTTTCTTTTCTGGATAAAGGGAGAAGTAGGCTTCAGCAATGAGGTTTAATGGTTCATGTCGGAGATCATGGAGTCGATCGTCAAAGAAGTTTAAATAGAGGATATTTTGCCTGGGAACGTTGCTGTCGAGAAGATCCTTTATCAGTTGAAACAAGAAGGTTGATTTACCGCTGCGACGTACCCCGATACAGACAGTGGCCTTGCCTGGAAGGAGAGAGACTTTCAGGTGGCGAGGTACCCCCGTTTCAAAATTGATTTCTTGAAAATCGAGGATAATTTCTTTGAGCATGTTGAGCATATCGACTCCATCAGGAGAGTGAAAGAAGTGCCGTGTCTGTGCATAATTATAACCGATATATACCTAAACTGGAAACAATAATGTCCAGATACTCGAAGAAGAAGACCATATTATTTCCGGTATTTGGATCACCTCTCTTTACCATCACTCATCTTCTGTCTAAACTTGTCATTGATCTGATAGACAAAGGCCAGGACTTCAGCTACTGTCTGATACAGTTCAACCGGTATGTCATCACCAATCGGAACCTTTGATAAAAGTTCTACCAGGTCAGGGTCTTCCTGGATATGAATACCGGCATCACGGGCGGTTTCGATGATTTTTTCCGCAATAGTCCCTTTTCCACTGGCGACCACCTTCGGGCTGTCAGATTTTTCTTCATCGTAGAGAATGGCAACAGCTTTGGCCAACTGTTTTTTCTTTTCCATATTATCACGCCCTGGTGTTGAGCATAGTTTTTCCTTGCGGAATAATTTGCTGCATCAGATCCGTAAGCGGGTCAGGAGCATCGGCGGAAAAAGAGAGATTGATCTCCGGGATACCGGTGATTGCCTCTTTAAGCTGATCACCGAATTTTTCGACAAAGTCAGATTTTTCCTGTGAATCTGTTCGAAAACGTATATAGAGTGTTTCTTCGATAGATAAAAAATCAATCTGGATATGACCAAGAGCTGCCATGCTCAAGTGAAGTGAGAATCGTCTGTTTTTGCCCTCTTCATTCTGGTCGGATTCTTTATCTGAATCCTGATCAACCAGGAGGTAACCCTGCTCAACAAAGGGTAAAGGAAGAGGGAAGATAAACTGTCTGTCACCGCTGTTATGAAGCTGGGCGAGTTGAAATAATTCGATAGTTGTTAAAATCTTGTTTGCCGCTTCTGAGATGTTTTCTGCATTCTGAAAGATATGGGCAAGCTGAAGCAGTGCAGCCTTTAAGGTGGACGACGCTGCTGCAGTATCTCCTCTTGCCAGGATATTTTCAAGGGAGAGACCAAGTTTGTCTACAAGGTTTTTCAGAACTGCTCCACCATCGCTTCCTGAAAAAGTAGCTTGCTGGGATGAAAAAAAATTTTCCAGCACGTTTCTTGTCGATGTCGGCAGGGAGGTAAGAGGTGAGGGGGTCTGCTGCCTGAAAACCTGAAAGAGTCCGGCAAGGTCGATATTTTTGCCCAGCAGGGTGAGAGAGCGGCCAAAAAACTGATCCACTGTAGTGGAAACAATCTTGAGTTCAATCTGCGGTGTAGTCTCGATTACCTGGAGGCGCAGGTTTTGTCCTGCCGAGAGGGCTGCTTTTGATTCTGCCGTGATCTGTTGTCCCCCAATATCGAGCAGAAAACGATTTCCCTCCCTTACTTCCAGAACGACTCCTTTCAGAAGCTGGCCTGGAGTTGGCTGGTATTCTCCCTGGTTTTGTCTGCCTGACTGGGATGAGGCAGAACCGAGTGGCAGAACCGGAGGGGTGAGGGGAGTGATAGTAACCATAGGTATGTATCGACATTTGGAGGATAATGTTAAGGGGGGTCATCCCCTGACCTGCACCTGAAGCCGCAACAATTTCCTCTGAATATCAAGGCAGCAGCCGATAATTTTATCCCTGTCTTCAGTGGAAATATCATCAAAATGATAGGCAACTTCAAAGAGCCTGTCCCCCAGTTTTTGTCCTCGAACCTGGTGAGCCAGTACGCTAATAGTCTCCTGTTCAACTGAGGGCAGGGTGATCAAGAGGCGTATCTGTCTGTCAGCAGGGGACTGCTCGGGAAAGATTGCCAGGATACCACTGCCGCTGATATCAACAGTTTTCCCCTCCATAGACCACGGTTCTTTTTTATTTCCCAAAAGCTGAGTATGAAATGACTTGCTGATTATATCGGTTGTGGCGTCAACCCGGAAAAATTCACGCATCTGTTCATGGGTGATGGTTTTCTCGATAAGCATATGAAGAGTCTGGGGATTGGTTATTTCCTCAGTTTTCGCCTCAAGTGAGATTGTCGATCCACCCATATCTATATTTATGATGGATTGCTGTCCCAAAGCGATATCTTCAACAGGAAGAACACCGGGTTTAAAAAGCAGGGAAAAGTGAGGAGGATCACTTTTCTGGAAGACACATTGTGTTCTGTAACGCTCCGGGCCTCCCTGCAGAGGAAGGAAAATTCTAACCGGCTTACCATCGGGTATGTTTTTTATGGTTTCGATATCAGTGGTCATATTTTTTTAAGGATTGAATTTTTGTAACTACTCATGGGGGAGCATCCAGACTTCGCTAACCTCTGTGCTTGTAACTGTTTACCATTCATCTTCAAGACGTTCAATCTGATGCATTCGTTCATGAAGGATGGTAACGATACCGATCGTATCATTACTCAAATTAAC
>JAOZLO010000511.1 GCA_029934775.1 Desulfocapsaceae bacterium | reverse complement strand
TGTAATAAGTAAACGCCAATTCAGCAATTATTGTCAAAACGATTGAGGCGACCAAACATCTATACGGAGTTTGCCCTAGCAAATTCTTTTTTTTATATAAAAAGAACAACGCAGCCATTAACAACATACATATGATATATTCGCTGTTCTTTTTATATATAGTAAGCCCGACACCATCTATATAACAGGCTGGAAAAAGGTCCCATATTAATATCGAAGAAAGTGCTGTACCCAAAATTATTGAATAAACCCCTATCGGAAGTGAAACCTTTATACGCTTTCCCAAAAGAAATGGGAACATGCAAAGAGTTATACTTTCCGTATACCGGGCGATTATCCACAACTGGGTTGCAGGGTTGGCACCACGTTCTGCACTAAGAACACCCATCCCTTTATAGCTAAGGGTATGAAACAAATCTAAACCACCAATAAACAAATATGCGATACCGAGAAAGACGAGAGCGTCATTTTTTACTGTCTCTCTCGTATTCCAGACAATGATAAAAAGACCCCAGGCAATGACGATGGAAAAAAATTCTGCCAGAGTATGAAATATAAGATAATTATATCGGCTGATGATAATTAAAAAACCGAAGACGATGGTGCCAAGAAGAAGAGAAAAAAAGGTTTTAGAAATTTTGTCATTATAGGTTTTTGTCACATTTGTCACTCAACTTGAAATTTATCTAAATTTGATTACATCAAAAAAAGAGGAAAAAATCAAGGCCACAATGTTGTATATTTGTTCTATTTTACAAAAAATTCCGGTATCTGTGCTGCAAAGTGGCACTATTCGAAGAAATTAGAGATTCTTTTTGAAGGTGCGTCATGGCAGGATTAATCTATCTTGATATTCGCAGGGTTCAGCTCCTTCCTGATAAATGTTCAATTAGATCATATCCAAAAACATGCCATAAAGGGAGCATTCCTACTCTCCAAAAATCCATAATTATTCCCAGAAAACCAGCTGCAAATGCAGCACATCAAGAAATTGATAATTACAGATTATCGATTTTCTGGAAGAATCTTTGTTTTGAAGGTGCTGTTTTCATGTTAGGTTATTCTCAATTGCATTTACAGTAAGTAGGGAGGTAAACCTGAGGTTGGTTTGGCTGGAACAGAGTTTGGATTTTTCAATGTTGACTACTGGGTCGAGCGATTGTTATCTCAGGCTTGATTGTTATCCAACACCTTTCGGATCAACTTGGCAATGATAGCTTTATTAACTGGTTTCATGATATATTCTTTAATCCCGATTTCCTGAACTTTTACCTCATCAATCGTACTGCTATGACCTGTACAAAGAATTATTGGTATATCTGGTGTTATTTGTAAAAGTTGTTTCGCCAGTTCTGTTCCAGGGATATTGGGCATGGTCTGGTCAGTGATGACAAGGTCAAATTGAGAAGAGTCACTCCTGAACAAATTTAAGGCAGCGGTGCTGTCTGTCATAGCAGTAACAGAATATCCCAGCCTTTCAAGAATGGTTTTGCCAATATCTGCCAGCATCTCTTCATCATCAACAAAAAGTATCCTTTCTATACCTGTTGGAATATCATCAGCCTTACCAGTAGTTTCTTCAATGGCATCACCTTTGATCTTGGGGAAGAAGGCTTTGAAAGTACTTCCTTTGCCTAACTTGCTATCAACTTTTACAAAACCTTCATGGTTTTTCACAATGCCCTGAACTACCGCCAGTCCCATACCTGACCCTTTACCTACTTCCTTCGTTGTGAAATAGGGATCAAATACTTTTTCCATTAAATCTGGAGTTAAGCCAGTTCCTGTATCGCTTGCAGACAACTGTATATAAGTACCTGCACATAAATCTGGTTCTGTTATTAAGTCATCTGAAGAAAGTTCAACTTTATGAAGGCCAATTTTCAGTATGCCACCGTTTTCCTCCATTGCGTGTGAGGCATTAGTACAGAAGTTCATCAGCACTTGATGAATCTGGGTAGGGTCTCCTTTGATGTGCCCACAGTTTTCATCAATATCAGACACAATTGAGATGGTTGTCGGGATAATTGATCTTTGAAACTTCAGGACCTCTTTCACCGTGCGACTGAGTTCGATAGTGCTATAAGCCTCCGCAGGAGCTGACATACTACTGAACGTCAAAATATGGCGCACCAGTTCTTTTGCTCTGTTACCAGCTTTTAAGACTTGTTCAATCTGTTGTCTGGCGGGACTAGAGTCAGGAATATCATCTTTTGCCATGTCAGCATATCCTAGAATTGCTGCTAAAATATTATTGAAATCATGGGCAATGCCACCAGCCATCGTACCAACGGCTTCCATTTTGTACGATTGGCGTAGCAGAGATTCAAGTTTTTCTTTTTCATCTTCAGCCTTCTTTCGTTCGGTGAGATCAAAGAAGGTTGAAATTAGTACCTCATTGCCTTCATATTCTATCGACTGGATGCTCGAATCTATGTAAATTTTGGTTCCGTCTTTATGTTTTGCAAGCAATTCTTGCTTTTTAAGCGGTTCACGATCTTTAATTTCCACATTTTTTTCCGAAATCTCAAACAATAATTCTTGGTCGTCCATACTGACGTAGAAGTCTTTTATCATGCTACCGACGAGCTCAGTGTCCGTTCGCCCAAGCATGGCTTGCGCCACTGGATTAGCGTACAAAATCACACCGTCAGAAATATTGCTGATTATCATGGCAGTCGGCGAGGAATAGAGAACTGTTCTGAGAAAATTGTCAGCATCTTTAACACCAAGGACAAATTTGTTGAATGTTGATAAAAATATATTAATAAAATATCAACAGAAAACATAAATAGAACAGGCGGAGATAATAATAAAAAATTATCAAGCTAAAATCCGCAAACAACGACAAAAAACAAAAAAATATGAAGCTCTTTTAAAGGCAATAAAAGATGTTACTCAAGTATCATTTGCCTTACAGCCATTCAAAAAATACAAACTCTATAAAAAGTTTAAACAAGA
>JAOZLO010000510.1 GCA_029934775.1 Desulfocapsaceae bacterium | reverse complement strand
TCGAACATGTACTGGTTGGGACTTTTCCTTATTACCGGGATATCCGTAACTGATTCACCGCTTAGGATACGATTGGCGATCCGGGATGCAATTTCTCCCTGTGAAAAGCCATTAATTAAATTGCCCCCGACAATACCGTGATCCAGATAAAAATCCCAGCAGCCATATATGGGCACACTGCTCACCTCTTCCATCATTGAAGTAGCCTTTTCAAATGATAAGAGTATGCCGTTTTCATCTCTTATTGTTGTTCCCAGTAGAATCAGGCTGTCTGGATCCAGATTACGGATATGGTTTTGAATCTGTTTGATAGGAATATTGTCTATGAAGTGAAATTTCAAATCAGATTTATATTTATCTGCAATTTGTTCTACAAGAGCCTTGTTAGCATGATAGGTAGGTGAATTGTCGCCATAAAAATATATATTTTTTGTCCCGGGATGCAGTTTTATGGCCACATCTAGAGTTTCTTTGAAGCTGAATCCTTCAACAGTACCTGTAAATAATTTTTCCCCTGCTATCATGGCATCATTAAAATTATTGATACCGCAAAAGACAACAGGGGTGCCGGGGAACAGTTTATCGTTATTCTCAAGGAGAAAATTGAGAGCATTATTATCTGAGCAGATAATCACATCAAATTTGACATCTTTAAATTTGAATCGATAGTGCTCATAAAGCATTTGGAAATAGGTTGGTTCTGTTATCCTTTTGGTGTCCATATACTCAAAACGGAGTTCAACCGATGGAGTTTCTTTTTCAAAATAAGTCAAGATGCCATTTTCAATGGATTTAACCCAGGAGAGTTGGCGGTGATATGAGTGTAAAACCAGTACAGTTTGGGGAGGAGTTTCCCGGCAAGAGGCTGGTGTTGGAGAAATGTTGATTGCACAAATTACAATTATCAAAAGTAATATGGTGCTGTAGTTGCCTGTTTTCATAGTTTGCCGCATCATTATAAATGGTTTTGGTTACTTGGTACCTTGCTGTTGTAACTCTGTCTTAAAAATCAAGAAGCAGGGGCGTGTGCTACCTATCCATCCATTTAATCATAGAACAAATTATTTTAACAGAAAATATATCAAAGAGAGCCGTCAGCAATGACAGCAAATCCTCAAGAGGCAGAGAAACACGTTTGAAACGTAATGGTCGATACTCTTATTCTGCCTGACAACACATTCAGTCGGCTATATGTGTTGGTCATGGTTAACGTTGCGGAGCAAGGTCATAAAAGGATACTGGAAAAAATATTGGACTTTTAATAGAGAATGAGTAGTATCCGTTATCATTATCAACTTTCCGGAGAAAGCAACCCCATTTTCAACATATCGGAAAAACAAAGTTTTTCCATCAGCAAAAGACAGACTGAAGGCTGTTTCAGGCTGCTCGAAGGCATTATGTGTTATACAATAGTTCAACGAGGATAAAATATGGTAGAAAAAAATAATTATTCAACAAATTCGACCCTGAGCAGTTTATGGAAACGGCGAAGTGTAAAGTTTGCCATGTTCCTGGCAGCGTTTATAGTCCTCTTTCTCATAGCCCTGCCGATAGGCGCCAGGCTGTACCTGCAGAAGTGGTTTGTCGAAAATGGTGCAGACAAGGCAACTATTGAAAAGGTGCGACTCAACCCTTTTACAGGTGTTGCCGCCTTGTATGGGGTGGATATTCAGAAGAGCGGTAAAACGGTTTTTTCAAATTCAGTTATATTTGTTGATATCGGATTGAGAAACCTTTCGCAGCACGAAGCATACCTGCAGAAAGTTTCCCTCGTTGACCTGATTGTTGACATTGAACAGTATGATGACTCCAGCCTGCGTGTAGCCTCTTATAGTATTCCGCCCGGAAAAGACGATAATGTCGAAAAATCTTCAGATATTGTAGAGGAGCTTGGGGAGAATATTCCATGGATATTCAGGGCAAAAGAGATCGGCCTTGATAATGTGACAATTCGATACGGACAACCGGGTCTTGATGTAGAACTTGTTATTGAGGAGGCACTTCTAGCAAAATTCAACACCGATCCAAATGACACTGAAGGTACACTCACCCTCAAAGGAACCTTCAATGGAGCACCTCTGGTACTGGATTTATCAACACTCCAGATTTCTCCTGAGATGAAAATTAAAGGTAAGATCGATATGGCAGGTGTGCATCTCGACGGCCTGGCGGAAGTTCTCGGAGAGTTCCTGAAACCATTCAGCGGAATCTTAGGTATTAAGGGCAATATTGATTTTACCATGATCGATACAGGATCACTGGATGTCGACTATGATGGCCTTATCAATCTTGAAAATGGTAAGATTGGTGGAGAGGGCTGGGCGACAAAGGGGACCATAGACTGGGACGGCAAAGTATCTTTCTCAATGAAACCGGAGAAGATAGTGGTGGATGTTGATGGTAGTTTGAAAGCATTCAATGCCGGATTTGACATGCCTGATCCGGTCATTGATATCGATAACTCGGATATAAATATTATCGGAAAAACCACCGTAACAATTTCTGAAGAGGTTGTTGTTGAGACAAATGCATCACTGGCACTGGCTGGAACCACTTACAGTATGGACTTTCTCGATAGTTCTACAGGTAACACCTCCTGGAAGGGAGAGGTGCGTGTGGAAACAGGGACGGAATTGGAGGGGTTGGTCGTACGGGCGGATGGGAAGCTCCAGGTCTCTGAGCCCGGCTACAGTATGGATATTGATGGTGCATTGATGAAAGTTGGCAATGATATGCTCTCCTTTGATGGTACAGTAGAATATATCATGGGGGTTGGCAGTGACAGCACGTCATACGTGCGCACTGACGGTACACTGCTTGGTGAGGCGATACAGTTTTCGTTGCCGAAAACTATCCAGATTTCACAGTCAAAACTTGACCTGACCGGAAAAACTGAAGTGGCGATGGGACAGAATACCACATAACCTATGATGGAGATGTCCTTTTTGATGAAACCGGTGTTT
>JAOZLO010000509.1 GCA_029934775.1 Desulfocapsaceae bacterium | reverse complement strand
GAATCAGAAACTCAAGGATACCACCATGGCACTTATACCCCCTTGTGGGGTGTTAATGCCTTACTCTGTAAAAGATGTAATAAAAAACAAGAAACCGAGGAGTATATTTTGGAATTATAAGGTTATATATACCCCCTTGTGGGGTGCTGTGTCTGAAAAAACTCGTAAAGTGGTCATCAAAAGTAGTTCAATGGTCTTTTGTAGAGGAGAGTGAGAATGGGCAGTGGAGGAAATATTGGAGATGTATACAGACCTTTATCCAGTCAGCAGGTTGAAACAATTCATCAAAAAGCGTTAGATCTACTCGAAGAAGTAGGTATTGCATACGAAACAGGGATGGATGATACTTTAGATCTGCTGGAGAATGGTGGGTGCAGAATTGACAAAAAACGTTCGCTTATTTTCTTTCCCCGAGACCTGATACAGAGAATGGTAAATAGTGCACCCGGAGAATTCACGCTCTACAGCAGGGACGGCAGGAATGATTTGCATCTGGGAAAGGACAGGGTCTATGCCGGTACCGGTGGAACATCTATCAAAATATTGGATCTGGATACAGGGAAAGCCAGGCAGACACGTGTTCAGGATCAGTACAATGTTGCCAAGCTGGTCGATACGCTGGATAATATCCATTTTTATCAAAGCTGTTGTGTATGCCATGATGTGCCGCCGGAAAAATATGATACCAATATTCTGTTCGCGGCGATGATGGGAACCACCAAGCATATTATGTTCGGCTGCAATTTTGATTATGGCCTGCGGGAGGCTTTTGAGCTTGCCAGCCTTGTTGTCGGGGGCAGAGAAGAACTGGTTCGACGGCCTGTCTTTTCCATCAGCTCATGTGCGATTATCAGTCCTTTAAGGTTCTGCACCCAGTCCGTTGCCAATCTCAGGGAAGCTGCGAGACTGGGTGTTCCGACAACAGTCACCAGTGCACCTATGAGCGGTTCGACAGCTCCCATGACAATGGCTGGAACATTGCTCATGATTCATGCAGAGGAACTGGCAGGCATAACCGTACATCAACTGACTCAGCCTGGATCTCCTGTGCTTTACGGAGGTCTGCCGGCGCTGGCAGACATGAGTTCCATGGGATACAGGGGAGGTGCTGTAGAATGCGGCATGATGATGGCGGCCATACATCAGCTGAGCCAACGCATAGATATTCCGAACTATGCTTCTTCAGGCCTCAGTGATTCCAAAATCCCCGATGCCCAGGCCGGCTGGGAAAAGGGAATGACCACCTTGCTCAGTGTAATGGGAGGGAACAACTATATCCATCATGCGGCTGGAATGCTGGAATCGATGCTGACTATTGCCTATGAGCAGTATATTATCGATGATGAAATTATTGGATCGAGCTGCAAATTACTGGAGGGAATTCCCGTTGACGAAGTCCATCTGGCCTATGATGCAATCAAAGAAGTAGGGCCGGGAGGGAACTTTATCATGAATCCTCATACGTTTGCTCATATGCGCACAGAATATTTTCAGGGAAATGGCATCAGCGATACAAGAAATCGTGAAAAATGGGAAGAAGATGGCAGCAAAAACACCTGGCAGAGAGCCAATGAAATGGCAAAAGCTGTGATTTTTGACGGTGGTTCTTCAAAACTGGAAAAGGATGTGGAAAAAGAACTCAGGGAAAGATTTGATCTCTACCTTTAGGTGGCTTCCTGCTGCCGATTTACTGCCCAGGCCAGGTATTCTTCTGAGGTACCGGGTTTGACCCCGCATGTTCTTAAGATCGGTAAAATATGAACCAGAGTTCTGCGGGATTCTTCAATGTCGAGGGAGTTGTGGGCAACCCCCGCAAGACCTTTTTCAGGAGGGACAATAGAAGTTACAACATTTGCGCCTGCATCCAGCCTCGCCTTTAAGCCGTCAAGTCCGTCAACATCCAGAGAGGCTGGAATAAGCCGGTCTGGAAGAACCAGCCGCATGACGGAGATGATCATTTGCTCTTTTAAACTGTCCTGGGCGATTTTTTCAGCCATAGGCGTGCCGTCCTGGGGGACGAATGTCATTACCCGTGCCTGGTCCACTGAAAAGTCTCTCATCCAGAGAATAGAGTCGGCCAGATCATCCAGCGTTTCCCCTACTCCGGTGAGAATACCCTCTTCAATGAGCATTCCAAGCTTCTTTGCAAGCTGTTTTTTTGCCATCCTCGTTTCAAATTCCTGGCCAGGTCGCAGTTGTCTATATAGGGTCTTATTGTGGGTTTCCTGGTAACAGGCATACCAGATAACGCCGGCCTCAGCGAGTTTAACAAGGACATTGTCGGGCAGGGTGCCGGGAGAGATCATTACTGGCAGTCCGGTTTCATTCTGGACGGTTTTGACCATGTCGATCAACCGTTTGAATCCAAATTCTCTTGAAGAATAGAGTTCCGGGTCTTCACCCATTGTCAGATCTATAAGATGAGCTCCGGTTGCAGTCATTTCCCTGGCTGCCGTAAGGATTTCTATTTCAGTTTTTCGATATCGGGGTATTGTTTTATTCGATTGTCTGTACTGGCAGAAGTTACAGTTGTTTCGGCAGTGTGTGGAAAAATAGAGGAAACCGTATAGAAAAATTTTGTTGCCGAAATATCTGGTTCGGACATATCTTGCTGCCTCAAAAAGCAGGTCGATTTCTTCAGGAGCGGAAAGGCCGAGAAGGTATTTTATCTCGGCCTTTCCGGCAGGGTGACCATTTTGTAAACGACCTAAAACTCTGGTCAAATTTGAATCCGTTGACACGATACTTTCGACAGCAGCCTCCTGGATGGTTGTCAGCTTACAATTGCGCCTGCTCTCACGCCTTTGAGAAAATTACCGCAAAAAGAATCATTACCGAGAAGCATGTCACCTGTTTTTATGGTGGCCATGATTTTTTCATCCAGAGGATCTATAATAGCTGAGTCCATTCCTACGTTCATCATTAAGGTTACAAAGGTCCTGTTGATGATTTTTCTCTGGGGCAGTCCATA
>JAOZLO010000078.1 GCA_029934775.1 Desulfocapsaceae bacterium | reverse complement strand
CAATTACGCTATATCCGGCACCTTTCAATGTGAAGCTCACCATCTGGCGGATACTGGCGCTGTCGTCCACTGTCAATATTGTCTTTGCCATTATGCCACTTTCCTTGTTGATATTTTCCTAAAGACACCGTAACAATTCATCATCAGACATTGGGAGTTTTGCAAGATTGTCATTACCTTGCTGACTCCCGTCAGCTTATTTTTTTCCATAAGCAACTCTTCTGGCTACCAGCCGGGCAACCAATTTGTTTACTGTATCCTGTCCGCTGCAGTATATTATGTACGCTGCCTTCTTTTTTCCCCTGCAGAAAGATCATCTTATCGTTTTTTTCGCATTCACGGTGTGCTGCACAGATCAACTGCACAAAGGAGACATCGACAGATTCAATTTCATCAAGATCCAGGCTGAGAGTGTCAACTTTACCTACCGCCTCAAGCAGTGTAGCCCTGATCTCCTGAGCATGGGGCATGGTCATATCCCCCCATAAACTCAACAGCCCCTCTATACCCTCTTCTGTTTTGCTGATTCTCAGCGAATGTTTCATTTAACTTTCTCCCTCAGGAATGTGGTCGAAATTTTAGTAGTTAAAAAAGTTCAACATTGTCATCAAACTCTTCTTCCTCAGGCTTCTGTTCTTGATCAATATCGTCGTCGAACAACTCAATATCGTCATCAAACAACTCAAAATTATCATCATCAAACAGGTCCACATCTCCCATATCTGTACCTGCATCTGCCGTTTCCCCAGCGACTTGAGCATGGATGGACCGCTCACGATCCATAACATACCCCTGGGCCAGTTTTTCCAGCATCTCTTTGACCTCAACGCTTTTTCCAAGAAATTGCGGAAATTCATCTTCGATCTGGTTAATAATCTGACAGATGGTCATCCAGTTCTGTTCAATCCTGTCACCCATAATATCAGGAAATCTTATCCCGGGAATGAGCTCTGTTATCCTGGAGGCAAGATCCTGGCTGATACTATCCATTGTCTGTGCAATTTCACTAACCTCCTGCATTGATGAAAGAATTGTGCCTGTAAGGGTTTTTGCCCTTTCTATCATCGTGTCAACCACACCCCGATCCTGGGAAAGATTTGTTGAAAATTCCAGCTGTTTTTCAGTGCAGGCCATGATTCCCTGCAATTTATCAATAGAATGAGTCGCCCCGGTTCTCGTCTCATGGGAAAGATTACTCAACTCTTTTGCAAGAACTGTCAGGGTCGCACCCGTATCACCTGTTTTAATAGCTTCTACCATTGCATTAATGGCTAAAACTTTAACATCAAAGGCAATTGCTTCTATCTTGTTAACAAAAGATCCTATCTCCGAAACATCGTCATACACATCCTTGCTCACATCAGCAGCATGGTTTACCACTTCCAGGGACTTGCTCAGTGAAATTACGATATTGTCAATTTCTTCTTCAAGGTTATTCACAACAGATTTATTACCTTCCAGCCCTTCCATGTCCAACAGAGTACGGGCATCTCTGGCCTGTTCCTGGGCCTGTTCCATTGTTTTCCCAAGACCAGCCTCAATCTGCCTGCGAGCATTAAGAACCTGCTCGTAAATAGAGTTAAGATGAGCGACCTGGATTGATAAAATTCCATATACCTCCAGAGCTATCTGCTCGTCTTCTTTTCCATCCCCCCCCTCATCAATAGATTCAACTTTTTCGCTGGTTTCAACGAGAGCTTTTGCTACATTTTCAAGCTGCTGTCTGGAAATATCATGAAACTGCATCGCCATAACAACATCGCTTATACCCTGAACCATTGCGGTCGAACGTTCCTTGATTCCGGCTGCCAGTATTTCTGATTTACTCCCCACATCTTCCAGGGCATTCAGAATAACCCTGATCGCCTCTTCCCCCCGGTCATCATATTTATTATCACTGCTGTTGAGAACCTGTTTTGTGGTGGAGATTTCTCCTTCGATAACAAGAGTTTTATCGATACAATATCGACAATTATCCCTTACTAACAATGCAATATCAGAAACTTCCTGGGCAAGAAGGTTAAAACCATGTGATTTACACTGATTACGTGAACTTTCGATTTTAATGCTGATTCCAAGAACATGAAAAGTTTTTCCTATATCGTATAATGCCTGAATAGGTTCTCTGAGTTTTTCAACCTGTGAAGATAGATCAACAAGGAGATGCTCTCCTTCATTGAGAGAATTGATCGTCTTCTTTACATGGGAGGCGACTTCATTAAATATATTCTTCGTTTCATCTATAAATGAATTTTCTGCAGAGGTATCATCTTCTACGCTGAAATCTGCAAGTGATGCTAATTTCACAGCATCATCAGTCATGCTGAAGCAAAAACCTGCCAAATTGTTGAGTGTCTCTCCGATACCTAAAAATTCCGGTTCTGTATCCGGCCCTAAAGAATCAAGATCTCCTGCACAGGAGTTCATCTGGCTTACATCGTAAAAGTTTTTGATGGTCATACGATCTTATATTCCGGCTTGAAGTAATATCAGATCAATAATTGATCAGTCCACATACAATTTTTTCCTTCTACCTTGCTTTGCAGGAAATATGCCAACAGAAACAGGCAGGAAAAAATAAACATGGACACCTGATTTTCCTATGATTACATGAAAAAAGAGTGATGAAGACGATGATATAAAAGAGTACTAAAAGAACCATTGGCTACTTTTCTGAACAGTCTATGGTCACTTTTGTGATCATCCCAAAAATAATACTGCCGGCCAGACCAGGTTTGAAAGTATAAAACAACAGCAGTGTCCGGTTAGAATTTCAAAGTCTACGCTATCTGCAGGAGGCGTTACTGACTGTTCTTTTTCGCGTCATCCTGAAGATTTTGTAAATTTTATTACAGATTTTATGGAGAAAGGCACTAAATCCCTGGGACACTGTTCTGTACATTTCTTGACTCTACTTCATGACTTCGTATACAATACTAGGAGCTGAATGCTGTTACTTTTCTGCTATGTCATATCAGCGAGTCCAACTTGAATCCCGCAGGTAAACGCGTCTGCAAGCCTCCCAGGAGGCTGTCCGAGAGGATTTACAGGTGACTTTTGGGAACGTCATGATGGCAATTGATGGAGGCTGCTTTGATTAACATTGACGACTGGCTGCAGACAAACACCTTTCACCATGGACAGTTCAATGATTTACCTCTGCTTATTAAAAAGAAAGAACAGTCCGGTTTAAAAATTTCGCTCTGCATTCCAACTCTCAATGAAGAAAAAACCATCGGCGAAGAGGTAATCCTGTTCAAATCAGAACTACAGGATCACTACCCTCTCCTTGATGAAATTGCTGTCATTGACTCCGGTTCAACTGATCGAACTGTTGATATAGCTGCCTCTTTTGGCGCTGATGTGTATAATTCTGCAGATATTCTCCCGGAAATGGGATTCAAACGTGGAAAAGGAGAGAACTTGTGGAAATCAGTTTATCAACTGCAGGGCGATATTATTGTATATGTAGATGCGGATATACAAAACATCCATCCTCGTTTTGTATATGGTCTGGTAGCCCCGCTGATCTACCATCCCAAATTTAAATATGTAAAAGCATTTTATAATCGTCCTCTGGCTCTCTCAGGAGATATTCGACCAACCGACGGTGGCCGCGTGACGGAAATCCTGATCCGACCTCTGTTTTCTCTCTTCTTCCCACAGCTGACGGCCATCATTCAGCCGCTCTCTGGTGAATATGCGGTACGTCGTGAAGTTCTTGAACGGATCCCATTCCCTGTCGGGTATGGCGTTGAAACGTCGCATCTCATTGACGTCTGTTACGAATATGGGCTTGAGGCTTTTGCGCAAACCGATCTTGATAAGCGGGTACATCGTCACCAGGATACCCGTGATCTTGGTAAAATGGCGTTTGGTATCCTGCATACCTTTCTAAAGCGGTTAAATGACAGGAACATTGTCGCCAACCTGCCTGAACTGGAGCATAATCTCCGTCAGTTTCTGGTACGAAACAACCAGTATGAGCAAGTCGTCCATGAGATATATGAAGAAGAACGGCCACCAATGCTGGAGATAGAGGCCTATAAAAAGAAGATGGCGTCATAAAAAGAGGAAAGAAAAATAATATTCCATGCGTATTGCCATTGTCCATTATCACCTTCAGCCAAGTGGTGTCACCAGAGTAATTGAGCACATTATCGAAGCACTTTCCTGTTATGATGTGTCCTTAGTGGTGTTAACCGGACAACTCCCGACTAATAATCTGTCTTGCAACTATCGAGTTATTCCCGGGCTTCAATATGAACTGATACGGCCCCGTATCTCTTCGGCTGAACTTGCCGGCGCCATGGAGAATGCAGCAATAGACGCGTTGGGTGCTCTTCCTGATATCTGGCATATCCATAATCACTGCCTTGGAAAAAACCTGGCACTTCCTGGAGCTCTACTGGATCTCGCCAACCGGGGAAATCATCTTCTCATGCATATTCATGACTTTGCGGAAGATGGCAGGCCCGGGAATTACAAGATGATGCTTAATCAAATGGCTCACAACAGAAAAAGTGAGATGTCCCGCCTGCTTTACCCCAAAGCTCACCATGTCCATTATGTTGTCCTGAATAACCGGGATCTTGCCTTTTTAAGAGATGCCGGTGCAGATCCGGATTGTCTTCACAGATTACCCAATGCAGTCAAGCTGAAAGAAAACAATTTTACTTCAGCTTACAGAGACAAACAGGAGCAGCAACTCTGGCTCTATCCAACAAGGGCCATTCGCCGTAAAAACCTCGGAGAGTTTCTACTCTGGTCGGCCGTTGCTCCTGACGGACACCTTTTTGGAACAACACTGGGACCGGTAAATCCACAGGAACGTCCTCGTTACGAGGCATGGATTCGATTAGCGGAAGAACTGAAACTACCGGTGAAGTTCGAACTGAGCACCAGATCAAGTTACAGCTTTGAAGAAATGCTAGTGAACGCTCAATCACTGGTTACCACCAGCATGGCAGAGGGGTTTGGCCAGGCGTTTCTTGAACCCTGGCTTTTTAACAGGCCGGTATACGGCCGTGACCTGCCCGAGATAACAAAGGATTTCAGAGAAAACGGGATTGTCTTGCAATCTCTCTATGAACGACTTGATGTGCCTGTTGAGTGGCTTGGGTTGCAGAGAATCGTGGACAACGCAACAATTACCCAGACCCAATGTCTGCAATCGTATGGCCGTCCCCCTGTAAAAGGTGATCTTGACAGACTGCTTGGAGCATGGATCAAGAAAAGCTGTATCGATTTTGGGTGCCTTAATGAAGAGATGCAGGAAGACGTGTTACGCAAGATCGTCCGTAATCCCGGGTATGGCCTGGAACTGAGTCCTGCTTATCTGGCAACTCCCGGAGAGTACACCGCTGGCAATGATATCAATCGCAATATACTCAAAGAAAAATACAGCCTGTCAAGATACGGCAAACAGTTATGGTATATCTATAATCATCTGGCCACCAGTAAAGAAGAACCACTCTCTTTTTTCAATGGTGAGATCCTTTTGGACTATTTTCTTTCCCCGAAGCGATTAACCCTTTTGAGGATGGATTGAAAGAACATATACATTAAACTTATAGTCTGGACACAACACTGGCAACTTTATCCGCTATAGTCTGCTGCCGATCTGTCCTGGTACCCATCTTGATAGTTGTGGTAATTCTGGGTGCCCCCATTTCATGTACTTTGTGGTGACATGCCTTCACAGCTGCCATAACGTTATCCCACTCTCCTTCAATATTGGTTCCATAGGCATGCAGTTCTGTTTTCAAGCCAGCTTCCTTCAGCACTTCATGACAGGCAATCACATACTCTGATACTGAAACACCCACTCCCATGGGCACTACACACAGATCCATAATGATATTCATAGTAACTTGTGCTCCCGTTTCATTTCTTTATAAACCATGGTAGAAACCTGTCTTATGACTTTACTGCGAGAGGCCATCCAGCGTCCGTAATTGCCAGGTCTTGATTCCCTTTCAATGATGCCGACGACCACATATGGGTAACGCCCTCCCCTCCTGGTTTTAGGTACAAGAATCCCCATATCACCACAGAGATGAGCTGTTGAACCGGTTTTATTGTATACAAGTGTTCCCGTAGGTATCGGCGTTCCATGATACAACCGGTCCCGTCCCGGCAAAGCCATCAGACGCCTTAATTCTTTGCCGTAGGGAAGCTTTTTATTCCAGAGTGCTATCAAAAAACGGACATAATCAGAAGGCCGAGCCTTGTTTTTGTATGTTCGTCCGTTTGCCGGTATATATTCAATAATTTCCGTCTGTTTAAAGATATGCCCATATTTTTTTTTGAGAATTCGAGCAGTGGATGCAGGACCACCGACCTGCCGCATAACCCAGTTAGTAGCGGAATTACTGCTTCTCTGTATCATGGCCTCCATATATCTTCTACTCTTGGGACCATATTTATATTTACCACTTTTTACCTGATCAAAAAAAGCCAGTGCTATAAATGGTTTTATCATACTTGCTGCCTGGAATACCCTATCTGCATTTATATCCACAATGGCTTTATCACTTGCCAGATCATATACCATCCATCCGGTAGACTCATCTTTGGCAATTTTTCCATTTCGCCTGAGTCCGTTTATATATGATTCTATTGACTGTTCAACTCGAGTTTTCGAAGACGAAAATGTTACATACGATTTGGGTTTGCTCACCTTCCCGATTCGTTTTTTTTCTACCGCTTTTACAGTAGTTATCTTAGAACCCGGAGTTACTTTAGGGGGAGTGGGTATACGTTTTCCAACAATTGTACTTGGGTCTCCAGTATCGTTTATCAGACTGGATTCACCGTACACAATTGTATTATTGTTTTCCCTCGTTAGAGATGTCTTTATTCTTTTTTTCTTCAGCAGTCTGGCATGCTTTTTCGCAATTCTAGTGGTTGATTGTTCGCTGCCTCTCCTTCTGTAAATAAGAGTGTAATTTCCGTAATCTGTCCTTTCTATAAAGAGATCTTTTCTAACCTTCTTCCCCAGATAATAATAAAGTTTCTTATATGTCTTTATCAGAGGAGCAAGATTGGGCCCCAGGCCATAACTTACATTATAAAGACTGTAAAAATCCTGCTCTTTGGTTGCCCAGGCCTCATCAAACCCGGCATTTCGTAATAGTTCTCCATGCTCAACAAGTGTTCTGGTGACAGTACGGGCAGAATCATTGCCATCGTAGATGATTGCATACTGATCACCCTTCCCTACGACCTTCAGTTTTTTTCTGACTTTTGAATCAAAAATAGTTCCCAGTTCTTCTTTATAATCAAGTACCCTTTCCATATCTTTAGAAAGAATATAAATTATATCGAAGGTGTCACGTTTGGCTGCACCTGCCTCAGATGCGATAAACTGTGGAAAAAATAACAGCTGCAGTAATAACGCAAACAGCAACCTTTTGCGAAAGAGTCCGTCTATATGCTTCATATTTTTCTTATCAACTTCCTGGCAGAACTTAGCGCCCTGCGGGCGAACTAATTTGACAGGATTAACGGGATTAACAAGATTTTTTTCTGTTTTTATCCTGAACATCCTGTCTATCCTGCCTAAAAAATGGAAACTCCTATACGTTTAAATTAAAATTACCTCAAATCTTTGATTACTTCTCCAGCAACCTTTCGAAGAAGAACTTTTCCAGCCAACCTAGCTTATAAAGACACAGATGTCCACACATCTACCCTCTATCCCACTCCGTTTAAATAAAAAAGCCACATTCTTTCACCACAGAGAGCACAGAGGACTCAGAGAAAAGATTTTCCCTTCTCTGTGTCTTCTGTGGTTTAAGTTCTGGAAGTCTAGGCTTTTTTTTATGACAAAGTTACAGGAGTAAGGTGCTAAGCACCCAGATACCAGAGATCAAACTGCTCGTTTGAAATTCCTTCTCCCTTCAGACAACCTGAGTTATAAAAAGGATCTCCGGTCTTGAGTACTGACCTCCACCGAGTCTGAAACGCATTATGTTCCCTGGCTATTTCAGCATTGTCTGTAATCACTTCCTCATTATGTACAGATAGTGGAACCCGTCTTGACAGACACGTTGCCGCATAGATATTTCTCAACCCACAATCACGAAATTTCATACTGAGATCAGCAAAGGCGAACAGATGAGGAAACCTTTTGGGTTGCAAGCCACCGTTCTTTTTAAAGTTGCTTCTTCTTACCAGGCACAGCTCACCTGTAACCAGCATAATTTCCTGGCTGCATTGCAGGCCATTCATGTGCTGCGAGCACCCTGCCAGCCATTGCAGACAGTAATCTGGCAACTCATTGGTAACATCCGGTAGAGTCGAAAGGTGCTGCTTAATATTCTCATCCGCTTCTATTCGTCCACCGGCAAAACCTGTATCTTCAAATTGAGCAAACTGCAGCAAATCTTCAAGCCAGCCGGAAGAATATAGTTCAATGCCGGGTGCAATAAAGGCAAAATACTCTCCCTCAGCATGATCTGTGGCACTGTTATAGAGTGAAGTTTTTGAATCGCAATCAGGCAGTAAAATGATTCGTACCCTGTCGTCAACTTCTCTCATCCTCTCTACAACCTCAGGTTGGAGACAGTTTCCAACTGTCAATACAATGAGAATCTCGTAATTGATATATGCAGTTTGCCTGCAAAGTGTTTCAATCCAGGTAACTCCGTCATAAATAGTATCCGGCCATACTGAAATAATTGAAACCAGGGGGGCATCATCAATTTTGAACCGGTAATGATAGTAAAATTTCCATTCAGTCTGTAATACCTCCCCTTCTCTACCCATTCGCTCAAGAGCCTTTTCCACTGCATGCTTTCCTGCAATGTCAGCGTACTGTTTCTGTTGATGATTAATACTGGTTGATGTTTCTGAAGCCCGCCAGTGATAGAGCACCTTGGCTATATGATGTACCTTGGTAGCCATCGCGGAAAGTTTTAAAACAAGATCATAATCCTGAGCACCATCCATCTCTTTCAATAATCCGCCGCTTTTCGCAAAAAGATCTGCGGAAGTTACCAGCAGATGAGTTATATAGTTATGGGAGAGCAGGAGTTCTGGATTGTAGTCAGGCTTGTAAAAGGCACTGAAAGTACTGCCATCATCTCCAATGAGATCTTCGTCGGAATAGATCAGTTCCGCACCGGTTTGATGCAGTGCTTCAACAACATAATATAGAGCATCCAGGGTCAGCTCATCATCATTATCCAGAAAGGCGATGTACTCCCCTTCCGCCAGTTCTACAGCCCTGGTAGTTGCTTCTGATATTCCACTGTTTTTCTCAAGATAAGTGACTTTGATCCGATCATCCCTGGCTTCCCAGTCCCTGAGCAGGGGGCGAACATGGGGTTCAGTGCTGCAGTCATCGGCAAGACACAACTCCCAGTGGGGATATGCCTGATACAACACAGAGCGGATACAGTTATTCAGGTAATGGGGATTAACGTTATAAACGGGTACAATTATTGAGATAAGCGGTTTTACATGAAGAGTGGCAATTCTCTCATCCGTGTATCGACGTTCATGTACACCTTTTATCAGATAATGTTCCAGAGGTGTCATCCCCTGCCTCTCACTCACAGTAACCTGCTCCATATAAAAAACTGGATCGAACCACTTAGAAGGTCTTACCCGTTCATACCGTTTATTACTCTGGTAATGGGTATAGAGATCAAGACACTTTTCAGGTATTTCAGGGTTATCTTGACGATAAAAAAACGGATCAAAAAGAGCCACAGGACTCTTTCCGTCTGATGCCCCATATTTCA
>JAOZLO010000508.1 GCA_029934775.1 Desulfocapsaceae bacterium | reverse complement strand
TAGCCTTTTGGATAAGATCAGACATCAGATTAATCCCCAGAGACATGTTGGCTGCCTGAAAGACTGGAAATGACTCAGCATATGTTTTGATGCGAGCTTTATCTTCAACTGTATGTCCGGTAGTGGCAATAATAAGAGGGCTCTTCTTTTCAAATGCCCCATCAAGGAGATCGGCTAGAGATTCCGGTCTGGAAAAATCGATAATAACGTCGAATTCTTCATTACAACCATCGAGGCTGGCATGCACCGGATAGGAAAATGTTGCTGCATCTGCAACAGGATCTACACCTGCTGCAACTTCAATGTCTGAAGCTGCCTGAGCAATATCAGCAAGCACACGACCCATTGTGCCGCCACATCCGTAGATCAATATTTTAAACATTATTCTTTCTCCTTCACACAGTTGGGCTGGGATCAAAGCGAATGAAAATCAAATACAGGTTCTTTCTTTTTAACAGTCATACGATCTAGATTAAAAATGATATGATCTTTCACATTTTCCAAATGGCTGGACAGTGTCTGCTGCAGCCTGGGCAGATCCCGGGCCACCAAACTATCCATAATTTGATGGTGTTCCTGAAGCGATGTTTCACTGATGCTGGTAATAACCAGATTACGGCTGTACCTGAGAAACAAAAGATCAAATAATTCTTCCAATATCCGGAGCTGAACACGACATTGAGAAAGTGAAGCAAGGGTGAAATGAAACTTCATATCCGATATCAGACGCCCATAATAGTCGGCCTCTTTAACTTTTTCCTCAAAAGCGTCAAGAGAAGTCCGTAGACGTTGAATTCCATTGTCATCCAGATGAGTGAGAGTTTTAGAGAGTATGGCAACTTCCAGCACTATTCGTGTTTCGTAAATTTCTTTTATTTCCTGCGGATCAGCCTCATTGATATAGTACCCTTTGTTATGCTCATAGCGAACGATATTTTTGAATTCGAGCCATTTCAAAGCGTGAATAACGGGCGTGATACTTACACCCAGCCTGTCCGCCATATCCTGGTATTTTATCTTTTGACCCGGCAGAATCTCGTTATATAAAAGCATCTGACGCATTCCCATATAGGCTTTATGGGCAAGATCACTTCTTTCACCAGATTTTTTTTCTTTTTTGCTATTGGCCATAATCTGACTTAACACCATTATATTCAGACTGAACGAGTGATACCGCCGTCAACTCGAATATTTTGCCCGGTTATATATTTTGCGCCGTCCGAGAGAAGGAATGCGGCTGTTTCAGCTATTTCTGAAACAGTCCCGTAGCGCCCCATTGGTATACGTTTTTTAAAATGCTCTTTTTCCGGCAGGCTGTCAATAAAACCGGGTAATATGTTGTTCATACGGATATTTTTTGATGCATATTCATCTGCATAGAGCTTGGTGAAAGAGGCAAGGCTTGATCTGAATGCGCCGGACGTAGGAAAAGTCGGGTCAGGTTCAAATGTTGAGAAACTGGAAATATTGACGATTGCCCCACCACCTGCAGATTCAAGAGCCGGCGTAACCAGCCGGCACATACGAACAACATTCATAAAATACACATTCATTCCCAATAACCAGTCATCGTCGGATAATTCCAGAAGTTTTCCTTTTGGCCCGTGACCTGCACTGTTAACTACACAGTCAATGCGGCCATAGGTAGTTTGCGCAGCATCAACAAATCGCTCCAGATCACCAATCTCCAGGTTTGACCCTGTGACGCCTACGCCCCCCAGTTCTTTTGCGAGGGCCTCTCCTCTGCCGGACGAAGAGAGAATGGCAATTTTATACCCCTTCTCGGCCAAGAGTCTGGCAATCCCGGCCCCCATTCCACTCCCTCCTGCAGTAACAAGCACTACTTTTTCGCTCATTTCTATCCCCTTTATTACCTTGCTGCTTAATTTCTGTCACTTAATTCGGTGCCCCCTGTGGGGTGCTGGTATTTTCCCCTCATGATACTATTTCTAGGCCACCTCTATTTCCTCACAACAATACGACAGTCTTCAACATCTCCTCTATATACAAGGGAACTGAAAACTTCATGTAAATATTTGTTTATTTACAGAAGAGTAGGCATAATTTATCATCGTGACTACATCAAAGACAGGAAGGCCAACCGTGTCCTGGACAGCCCTGGCGTAAGGCGGCATATTGGTACATTCTAAAACTATGGCACCGACATCCGGGTTGGAGTCCACCATTTTTTGGGCTGCTGACACTACCTCTCTGCAACATTTATCAATATCAATATCTCTCTTTCCTTCAACGAATACAGCATTAAACTCTTCTGCCATATCCATACCACCGATAACCAGAGGACAGGACTCAATACCCACACCGGTTAAATGTTTAACAGTCAACGATTGACTGCGGGCTGTCAGGATGCCTACTTTCTGAGTTTTTTTTATTATCTCCCTGACGAGACGTACCTGCAGCAGGCTCGAGGTAAAAACAGGAATATCAACCGAATGTACCAGTTCCTGATGGAATATGGCAAGAAAACCGCAACTGGTGGCAATCGCTTTCACTCCTTTATGTTCAAGACTGCGAGCAGCTTGAATGAATGCTTGCAGCAATCGCGGATCTGCATCTATCACCACCCGTTTCGAGTCGGCACCTTTCACAACTCTGTACTCTACCGGAAAGGAAAACGTGTTTGGGTTTCCAACATCTCCCGGTATTCTGGGAAAAACTGTATCGAGCATAATAATGCCGATTACAGGCTTTTTGTCGATATGAGTTGATGGCATTGGCACAATACAGTTATACGATGCGAGGTCAGGTTCCTTCAGGATACTAATCCCGATTTGAATGAATGTCCAGAAAAGGCAATCTGGTAGATCGAACCGGGAGCTTTATCACGCAAAACTGAAAATTCAAAGAATGTTTCGACATTTCCAATTGGTTGACTATAATGGGAAAAGAGAGGTATTGTTTTATATTCAAATAATCAGGTAAAACTTAACGTAAAATAAGGATAATAAAATTATGAGTCC
>JAOZLO010000507.1 GCA_029934775.1 Desulfocapsaceae bacterium | reverse complement strand
CTGGCTGTTGTTCTGTCATGTCTGTACCTTATGAATTACACTAATTTAAATAACTATATTAGCAAACAACGTTAATTTCCTTAATCTCAATGTAAATTGTAACTACTCATGGGTAAGCATCTGAACTTCGCTAACCTCCGTACTTGTAACTGTTTACAGGGTGCCGTAGATTTTTGCAGACAGGCTTGTGCTGTGTATAAGTCATACGTAAGCAAGCGTGACCGCGGAAAGATGCGGTGCCCTGTGAGTAGTTACTGTAAATTTTTCATATATCTGTGGACCGAGGCCATGAGTTCTTCCCTGTCAAATTTGATATGATATTCGTCAATTCCGGCAGCCCTTCCTCGCTCAACATCTTCTTCCGAGGCGAGTGAGGTCAGAGCAAGAATTGGCATTTGGGAAAACTTCTCATCGCTGCGAACCTTTTTGGCTAACTCCAGGCCGTCCATATTTGGCATTTCAATATCGGTTACCAGCATTGAAACAAGATCACTGTTTTGCTGAAGCAGATCCCAGGCTTCCACACCATCTTCAGCTTCTATAATATTGTAGCCAACCTCTGACATATATTTCGTTGCCTGGTTGCGGAAAAATTTCGAATCTTCAGCCAGTAGGATTGTGGCAGGTTTTTCTTCAATATCTGAAGAAAATACATATTTTTCCTGTCCTTCAAACCATTGGGGTAAAAGGGTCTGAACCATTTCAAACATATTGACCAGCATTGTTGTCTGCATATCAATAATTACAGATCCCATAATGCCCGGTTGAACGAGAGTACTGTCATCTATGTCTATTGAGATTTCTGTGGCATCGACCGGGCCAATGGAAAGAAGGCCAATAGATCGGTTGCAGATATTGAAAACTATGACAAGATAACTTTCGCGATCTGCAAGTGGTTGTACCATGGCTACATCATCAATACAGATAAGGTTGAGACTGCCCCCTCTGTATTTGAGAACACGTTTGCCGCCAAGGTTTTCAATATCAGATTGCTTGATTTTTTCAATTCGCTCGACCTGATTAAGTGGTACTCCAAACTGTTCTTCCTCGGAGCTTTTAAATATAAGGAAGGCCTGTTTTTCCTTGTTTATCAATTTGGCTTGTTTTTCTGCCTGTGCAACCTCTGTGGCTCGATCTGAGCCATCCACAGAGGTGAGGTGTGCAATTTGTGAAAGATTGTTTACATCGAGGATAAGTGCAATACGGCCATCTCCCATGATGGTGGCTCCTGCATATCCCTTACATTGCTGGAGGTGTCTGCCCAGAGGTTTGATAACGATTTCTTCAGAATCACGAAAGCGATCGATTACCAGGCCATATTTTATCGACCCTGTAGAGACGACAACTATGTTAAGCGCACTTGATGCGGTATATCTCCTGTCCACAACAGAAGGATCTGACGATCTGTTATCCGTCTGGGATTGAGTTTCAGGTGCATCCTCCCCCGAGTGAAAAAGAGGAGAGTCTTTTCCACGCCTGTCAGTTAACTGTTCTCTGCGGTCTAGTTTGGAATGAAGGGTTTCCGGGTCAACATAGGTTCGTTCAACATCAATAATATCGGCAAGGCGTATAAGTGGAAGTAAATGCCCCCTCAGTCTGACAACTTCGGCATTTCCCACTTTTTCGACTCTCTCTTTAACCTGTCCTGCAGGTATTCTGAGAAGTTCTTCGAGGTTGACTTGAGGAATAGCATATCTCTCACCACACGCTTCGATAATCTGGCACGGGATGATAGCCAGGGTGAGGGGAAGTTTTATAGATATAACAGTTCCACTTCCGACCTCCGAATCTATGTCTACCTGTCCGCCAAGTTGATCGAGGTTGGTTTTAACAACATCCATACCCACACCCCGACCTGAAACGTCTGTCACTTTTTTGGCCATTGAAAAACCCGGCATGAAGATAAGGTTTATTTTTTCCTTATCAGACATTGCCTGAATCTGTTCTGCAGTGAACAACCCTTTTTCGACTGCGCTGGCTCCGAGTGCATCTCCGTCCAGACCCTTCCCGTCATCGCTTATTTCGATGACAACCTGCCCAGCTTCGTGATACGCTTTGAGAATGACACCACCTTTATCTGATTTACCGTTTTTCCGCCGATCGGCAACTGTTTCGATGCCATGATCGACAGAGTTTCTGATAAGGTGAGTCAGCGGATCATTTATCGCCTCAATGATGGTTTTGTCTAATTCTACGTCCTTGCCAACAATAGTGAGATCGATGATTTTTCCAAGTTTACTGGAGAGGTCTCGTACAATTCTTGGAAACTTGTTAAAAACATTACCAATGGGCTGCATGCGGGTGAGCATGATTGCTTCCTGCAACTCCGAGGTAATAAGGTCAATACGTTGACTAACCGCCTCGGTATTTCGCAAATCAGTAGAACCGATTGTCTGCAGCAATTGATTTCTGCTCAGAACCAGTTCGCCTGCCAGGTTCATTAATGAATCAAGTAGACTCACATGAACTCGGAGGGAGGCATCAGTTTTCACTGCTTTTGCAGCCTTAGTTTTACTGCCGGCTTTTGCGGGAGGAGGCTGGGGTTGTTGCGCGACTGGTGCCTGTACTTCTTCAGGGACTTCCACCGTCTGATGTTCGTCTTCGGTTTCTGGTTGAGCAATAGAATCAGTTTGAGAAACTGATTCTATTTCAGGCTCAGGCTCAGGCTCAGGCTCCGGTGCAGTTTCAGAATTAGTTTCGGTCGTTGGCTGCTGGGAAAAGCTGCCATCTGCAATTGCGTTGAGCGGGGCAAGGTGGGAGGAAATATCAACTTCATTACTGTTGTTGATATCATTAATCATATTTTGCAGTTGGTCCGCAGCAAGAAGAAGTATATTGACGATTTCCGGCGTCGGGATCAACTTGCTGCTGCGGATCATACCCAGTACGTTTTCCGTGGCATGGGATAAATCCTGGATTGTTGTAAGGCCCATAAACCCGGCACCTCCTTTTATGGAGTGCGCCGCTCTGAACACCTTGTTTA
>JAOZLO010000506.1 GCA_029934775.1 Desulfocapsaceae bacterium | reverse complement strand
TTGCCTTGTTGTATTTGTACTTTATCATAGAGGGGTAGGCTATCTGCCCCATGGTGATTGTGGCGGGAGGTGTTATACCGGTGATAGCGGCGAATATGGTGCAGACCATGACTGTCCCCATCGCCAGACCGCCCGCAATATGACCAATCAATTTATATACCGCATCGTAGGCAGCTTCCGCGATACCGGAAAAGCGGATAAGACTCCCCATAAAAAGAAACAGTGGGACTGTTACCAAGACCCCATTCCAGGGAGTATAATAAAAGGCGCTGGGGATGACTAAAAGAGAGCGGGGCTCGAAGATCGCCGCAAATATGACAGCAGTACCCCCTAGACCTAGAGCGACAGGCAGTCCTAAAAATAATCCAAAAAATAGACATAAGAAATACAATAAGGTGATCAGTTCAATACTCACGTTTCCTCCTTTCTTAATTTTATCTAATTTTCAAAAAGGTTTATACCTTGGGGGCTTTTATTTGAAAATACTGAATACCCTCTGCTATTTTTTTACCACCCCAGAAAGAGGGCATAAGTACCTTTGTGATATATACAGCCACATAATTTTAAATACTTCCCTCGTTTTCTTACTTCTTCCGGCAGGATTACAAGAGCAACGTACTGATCAAAAAGGAATAATAAGCAAGATAAAAACCAATCTCTCTGATGCCTAATATATCAGGCATCAGAGAGCTGTCAAGTTTTAAAGCCGGAAAACAGTATGGAAATGAAATCCCAGCGTCAATCGGGGAGTATAAGCTGCCTCGATCTACGGTGTAACTGGTTTCAAAATACCTGCCCTGACCCGCCACGTTTGTCGGGATCAGACTCATATTGAGTTTTGTAGAATGCATAAATGAATTCCTTTTGAAATTCAAAAGACCAATGAACATCCTTTAATATTTTTGCGGCTTGTCTGGAATTCCCCTGTTTCAAGTGGTTGAGAAACTGGTTATGCTCTTCACAGTTTCTCAACTCCCATTCTTTGATATAATTTTGCCTGGGAAAGTCATAAAGCCGATGTTTTATCGGAAGAATAAATTTTTTCAAGGGTTCATTATCTGAAACATCGAGGTAAACATTATGGAATCGAAGATTGTTCTTGAAAAGGTGTGAAAAATCATTTTTTTTAATATTATGGATCATTGTTTCATTCAGATCTTCAAGCCTCTGAATATGAGATGACTCAATTTTCTCGATACACTCCTTGACTATGAATGCTTCAATCAGACCAATGGCATCATAGGCATTCTTGACATCCTGGATCTGAAGCTTATTCACACATACTCCCCTGCGCGGCAGTATTGTAACAAACCCCTCCAGTTCCAGGTGAATCAATGCATCTCTCAGCGGTGTTTTGCTGATACCAAGCTGTCTGGCTATCTCTCCTATATTGATGGTTGAACCGGGCAGCAGATCACCTTCATTCATCTGCCTGCGCAAATATTCATAAACCTGTTCACTCAGGGATGAAAATTTGAGTTCACCATTCATTGCCTACTCCTCACCATTATTAACTGAGATTGTATACTTTCCTGCCGGAAGAGCGCTTAAATCTACACTATTCTGGTAATATGTCAAGAAACAGGAAAGTATAAAGGTGTCCGTGAAATCCCTTATTCAATGAATGTTTAAAGAAATTCTTCAACAGGGGTAAAACCAATATCGAAGGCTTCGGCTACTGCTTTATAAGTAACTTTTCCCTTAATGACGTTGGCCCCTAACTTGATTTCCTTATTGTCCTGCATCGCTTTTTTCCAGCCCTTATTGGCAATTGCCAGTGCGTAGGGAAGGGTTGCGTTGGTGAGTGCTGCAGTTGAGGTACGTGCAACAGCACCAGGCATATTAGCGACACAGTAATGGATAACACCATCAACTTCAAAACATGGATCATCATGGGTTGTTGGTCTTGAAGTCTCGAAACACCCGCCCTGATCGATAGCAACATCGACGATTACGGAACCTTTCTTCATCCCTTTCAGCATTTCCCGAGTAAGAAGTTTAGGCGCTTTTGCTCCTGCAACAAGAACAGCACCGATAACCACATCCGCCTCTTTTACAAGCCTTGCAAGAACTGCCGGATTAGACATGACAGGGAAGCAGTTGGCGGGCATCACATCATCAAGATATGCGAGCCGTTCAAGGTTCATATCAAGAACATATACTTTTGCGCCAAGACCACAGGCCATCTTGGCGGCATTGATACCAACCACACCGCCACCGATTACAACTACAGTTGCAGGTTCGACCCCGGTTACTCCGCCGAGAAGAATTCCCATACCGCCCTGGGGCATTTCAATGTACTTGGCAGCTTCCTGCGTTGCCATACGTCCAGCCACCTCACTCATGGGCAACAAAAGCGGGAGGGAGCCATTGTCTTTTTCTATTGTTTCATAGGCAATGGCAATAGATTTGCTTTTGACCAGCGCATTGGTCTGCTGCTCATCTGCGGCAAGATGAAGATAGGTAAAAACAATCTGATCTTCCCTGATCATATCATACTCAGAAGGCTGTGGTTCTTTAACATGCATTACCATGTCTGCCTTTTCATAGATTCCAGCGGGTGTATCAATAATGGTAGCACCTGCCTCTATATAATCAGCATCAGGGTAACCAGCACCTTCACCGGCACTCTTCTCAACAAGAACCTGATGGCCATTGTGGTTCATTGAAATAACACCTGCTGGTGTCATACTCACTCGTTTTTCTGCAACTTTGATTTCTTTTAATATTCCGACAATCATTATAGGTTTCCTCTTTTTTTATTGAAAAGTTTTCTCGATAGCGACAGCTACTGCAGAAACTATAGTATCTATCTGTTCCTTGGTTACAATCAGACATGGAGCAAAGTTTAAAACGTTATTTAAACCATGAAAACTCGCGTTTGTCCTGCCGACAATAACACCTTGGGCAATTATGTGACCCATGACTGTTGCCATCTGAGCTTCTGAGACTGGTTCTTTTGTTACCTTGTCTACGACTAACT
>JAOZLO010000077.1 GCA_029934775.1 Desulfocapsaceae bacterium | reverse complement strand
GTGATTTCTACAATCCTGTTTGCCACTGTTGCCACAAACTGATGATCATGGGAAGAAAAGAGCAATACCTCGGGAAAAGCCGTCAGGGCATCATTTAAAGAGGTGATTGACTCAAGATCCAGGTGATTGGTAGGCTCATCAAGGATCAGTGTGTTAGCACCGGAAAGCATCATTCTTGAGAGCATACAGCGTACCTTCTCTCCACCCGAGAGAACAGATGTCTTCTTCATTGCTTCCTCTCCGGAAAAAAGCATTTTCCCCAGGAAACCACGGAAAAACCCTTCATTTTCTTTAGCGGAACCAAACTGACGCAACCAGCCGACAAGATCCAGATCTTGATTATTGAAAAAGTCACTATTTTCCTTTGGGAAATAAGAATTATTTATAGTGACTCCCCAGCGCAAACTGCCTTTGTCCGGGAGAATCTCTCCTGCGAGAACCTGAAACAGAGTAGTTTTTGCAAGGCTGTTCGCTCCGACAAAGGCTATCTTATCTCCCTTATTAACAGTCAGAGTAAGATCTTTAAACATGGAGACGCCTTCTATCTCTTTACAAAGACCGTTCATCTCCAGGATGATGTCACCGCATGACCTGTCAGGTTTGAAAACAATAAACGGATATTTTCGAGAGGAATTCGGCATGTCCTCCAGGGTAAGTTTTTCGAGTAATTTTTTCCGTGAGGTAGCCTGCTTGGCCTTGGATGCGTTGGAGCTGAAGCGGGTTATAAACTCTTTAAGCTCATCTGCCTTGGCTTTAGCTTTTTTACTCTCACTCTCCTTCTGACGAAAATGCAACTGACTCGCCTGATACCAGAAATCATAATTACCGACATAAACCCTGATTTTCCCATAATCAATATCCGCCATATGGGTGCAGACCTGATTCAGGAAATGACGATCGTGCGAGACAATGATAACTGTGTTTTGAAAGCGGGAGAGAAAATGTTCCAGCCAGTTGATGGTTTTAAGGTCCAGCTGATTGGTGGGTTCGTCCAGGAGTAGAATATCCGGATTGCCAAAAAGGGCCTGCGCCAGCAGTACCCTGACCTTATCGTTTCCATCAAGTTCCTTCATTTTTTTCTGACGCATCTCTTCCGGAATGCCAAGTCCATTTAACAGCACTGCAGTTTCAGCCTCTACCTCATAACCGTTCATTTCACCAAACTTTGCTTCAAGTTCCCCGGATCGAATACCGTCTGCCTCAGTAAAATCCGCCTTGGCATAGAGTGCTTCACGCTCAGCCATCACCTTATAGAGCTTCCTGTGGCCCATTATCACTGTGTTAAAAACGGTGTGCTCATCAAACGCGAACTGGTCCTGGTTAAGCATGGCGATGCGCTGCCTTGCCCCCTTACGAACCTCCCCCCTGTCCGGTTCAAACAGACCAGCCAGGATCTTTAAAAAAGTCGATTTACCTGCACCATTTGCTCCGATCATGCCGTAGCAGTTACCCGGGGTAAATTTAATATTGACGTCTTGAAATATGATCCTCTTGCCATAGGAGAGGGCCACATTGGATGCTGTTATCATAGTTTTGTCCTATTAGGTACCTTACTCCTGAACTTCTGCGATAAAAAACAACAGATAAGCGTAGACTTCGGATAAGCGTAGACTTCGGATAAGCGCAGACTTCGGATAAGCGTAGACTTCGAGCTGAGAAATGTATTTTGAAATTATGTGGTTCGATGTGCCAGCATAGTTCTTATAGCCCCTTATGGGGTGTTTGATAAATCCACAAAACAAAAAAAAAGACTCCGCGAAACGCGAAGTCTTTTTTTTTGATACATCTCAGCTTTTTTACTGCTTAACGACATTCTCTGCCGCTGGTCCTTTGGGACCGTCAACAACATCAAAAGTAACTCGTCCACCTTCGTCGAGAGATTTAAAACCATCACCTTGAATCGCGGAATGATGTACAAAAACATCCTTACCACCGTCTTCTTCGATAAAACCAAAACCTTTTGCATCATTAAACCATTTAACTGTTCCTTCTGCCATTTTGTACTACTCCTTTGTGCTGGACTCATATACGAGCCACTTTGTTATAAAACCGAACCGTCAAAATACGACTCGGTAACAGTTTTGTTACCAAAACCGAATTGATACGACTATACGCCCAGGCGTCTTTTCCTCTCTGACTGATCTTCTTTTCGATTTATCCAGAGAAATTTTTCTTTTTATTCTCGCTTTTACTGGAGCCGCCGGTACACCAGCAGGACCGAAGTTCTATTTATAAACTTCCTGCAGTAACTCCGACAAATGCTCCTATACCGTAATTCTTTTAAGCAAAGAGCAAAAAACTTCTACGATGGCGAACGATGCGAGAAAAGAACAACTTAGGCAAGAAACGTGAAAGAATATGCTTCTACTTAAAGTAGAACCTCGAATTTTAACGGACAATAACCATTAATATATATTTTGCAAGAAAAAAATTCACCTCCATCCCACAATCAATGACAGACAATTTGTACGCAAGGAATCCTCTACTTGCCCTTTAAGAACGGTGTACCCATTTTCTTCCGACTATCATATACAAAAGAACGGAACAGAGGATCACATATCCAAACATTTCAACATTTTTCGTTTTGAAAACAAATGCAATAATGATAATTATCGTTGCACTCACCAGAAAAAACACCGGCTTTGGAATCTGTTTTAAAATAATCTGGCCGAAATGGGCGAAACGTATATGACTCAGCATCATCCCGACAGATAATGTCGCAACAACCCATAAGATGGCAGGATCAACAACCAAAGAAGCTCCAAGAACAATCAACGCCCCTGCAGGACTGGGAAGTCCATTGAAAATACCATCGGGTAAATCTGTTCTTTTCTTATCAAAAGCTACAAACCGGACAAGCCGATAGGCAACACCGGCTAAAAAGAAAAGACAGAAGAACCATGCCATTGTACCACCTGATCTTGCAACAACATAAGCGGGAGCAAGCCCAAAGCTGACAAAATCTGCTATATCATCCAGGTACGGACCATATTTTGTGCCACCATGCTTTTCTGCCATTCGTCCATCGAACAAATCAAAAAGCTGCCCGACTATTATGATGGAAATGGCCCAGGCAAAATGTCCATAGTGCGTGAAAACAAGGCTTGTAATGCCACAAATAAAATTAAGCGTTGAAAGGATGTCAGCATATAACCTGTTGGGGATAAACTTAAAGATCACCGAAGCAGCAGAGAGGATAATACAGGCTATCAGAACTTCATCACCCATATCTGTAACGTCAGGATTTTTCTCCAGCAATGCGCAAAAGATAACGAGCATAAAACAGATAATAGCCTTGATTTTGCCAAAGTTATTCGCTGCTACTGATAATTTAAACAAGGAGAGAATGTGTCTGGCAAGCAACTGTCCTGCCAGCTCTACTGCCACAAGAATCCAGATCAATTTTATTGATATAATTCCTAAATAGGAAAAACCAATCAAAGGAGGCAGGTAAGTCAACTTATCGCACATTGGATCCAACCACTCCCCCCACTCTGAAACAAGATTGCAATTCCTCGCCACTACTCCATCAACTCCATCAAGTATTGCAGCAAAAGTAAAAATCAAAATGCCCACCGCCTGGTACCCCAAAAAGAAATATATACCAAATGCGATATTCGCCATAGCCGCTCGCCAATAACAGATTGCATTGGGGTGAAGCAACCATTGATGGGACATTATATACTCTTGCATAGATTTTTTTCGAACCATCAGCGAGAACCAGTAATAGAAACCTGTTCCAATAGATGCTGAGATGATAATTACCAGTAATCTTTCCATATATTTTCTCGGTAGCGGAGTGTACTTAGAAAAAATCGAGATTTAAACCACAGAAATTATTTCCATTTAAATGCTGCCTTTAAATGAATTTCAGGGCGATATTTAACCTGCAAACCATTTAAAAAATTACGTAATATCTGATCTTTACAGTCACGATAATGCTTATGGTCAATTTTGCGAAAAAATGCGCTTAATTCGTGTTTACTTATAACTAAATGAGACAACTTCATTATCCCCAGAATATCTTCATTTCTCAGGTTTAATGCTATTTTTAATTTCCTTAAAATAATATTATTTGTTAGACGTTTTTCTGGAATGGGGGGAGGTCCCTCTTGTTTGCCTCGCCAGTCATTAATCAGACCATTAAAAAAAATCGCCAGCTTGGTATCACTGCACTTTTTACACGCAGGATCGTCATCTTTTTTTAGCCATTCACTCACTTGAGTCCGTGTTACTCCATATCCGGCTGAATTAAATATGGCAATCATTTTGGAATCGGTCAAATCAAAGATATAACGAATGCGACGCAAGATGTCGTTATTATTCACAGGTATTTCCTGGCCTTGGCAACAGCCCCTTTAATAGAAATCGCATACGGTTTATGCTTCTGCAGGAAAGCAGGGACGGTTTTTCTCGCTTTTCGAGCCTCAGCAATTGTCGAATATTCACCATAATAAACAAGGAGAACAGTCGGAGAATCATTTTTCTTGAAAATGAAGAAGTTTGTCGCCTGCTGCCTGTAATTCTCCTGAGCAAGCATCTCCTTCAAATTTTTCTCAGCATTTTTTGAGGTTAACGCCATTATCTGGATTGTATACATATGATCCCTGGCATCATTTTCCCAATCTTTCCCCGCCGCTATACCTCTTTCATACAGTTGATTCACAGTAAGATGCATATTTGCAGAGGAAATATTCGACACCACTGTCCCCGGCTGCATCAATTTTTTTTTCTTTTTTATCGGCTCAAATGCGCCAACTTTTTTCTTCAATAATGCAGATTTCCGCAATATAACTATAACATTCTCCTGCTCTACTGCTTCTTGCTGTTTCTCCAGGACAACAACCGTTTCTACAACCTTCTTTTCCGCCACTGTCTCTTTGATATCTTCAACCTCAACCTTTTCTATCTCAGGTTGTATGATCTCCTCCTGCATTTTTGTTTTTGCAGCGATCATCTTATTTACTTCGCCAACCTCTCCCGGAATAACGACTTCCCTGTCAACTTCCTTTTCAAATACGTCCACCGTATCTTTAACAACAGGTTCAGACCTGATATCTCCCTCTTTTACAAAAATAATCTCTTGCTGTTTTTCACTGCCCTTCTTCGGCAACATAACAGTTTCCCGCTGTTCCTCATCTCCTGAATCGAAAGCGAGAAACAGAACAACGATGACAGCAACAGCACCTCCAGTCCAGGAAATCATTGGTATAAACTGTTTGATATTGGTCAGAATATGAGACCATTTAAAATGGCTATCCTCTTCCTTGACTTCTGCCACACTATCCAACAGGACCATAAAAGAACTGTTGTCACCTGGAGTTACAATAGATTCTTCCACTAATGTATTAACCAGCCCGAAGTTGCCTTTTGCCGTTACACATATTTGTTCAATAACCTCTTCAGTAAAAATATCTTTTTGAACTTCGTCAGGTAAACGATCTATACAATTTTCAAGATAATCTGCAGTTTCCATTGCTGACAGAGCCTTTAACTGCACATGTACTTCTTCTATCTGTTTAAAATCACAGATAATCAATTGTTCATAATTCCCAAGGAACGGAGGTCTTCCGGAAAAAAGAACATGGAAGTGAACTCCCGCCTCCGTCATCTGACCCAGCATTTTTCTTATACGTTCCAACGTTGCCAGATAAATATTTTCTGCCTCATCAAAAATCATACAAAGATGACAACGCTCTTCAAGAAGAAGTTCTACTATTTTTTTAATTGCTTCTCTTACACCCTTACCATCTGTTATCGCAGCAGTAACAACACCCAGTTTATGCAGAATAATCCGAACAACATCTTCAAAAGATTCAACAGTGTGTGGACAGTAAATCACCACACATTCGTCCGATATCTTCTGTTCCAGCATCCTGCAGAGTAGTGTCTTTCCACTTCCCTTTTCTCCTGTCAAAATAAGCAAAGGAATACCGACAGCAACAGACTCCTGCAACCGGACAAGCACATCGGTTCGCTCACCACCCATAAAAAAAATCTCAAGATCATTTTGGGCCTGGAAAGGAGGATTTACAGTTTTCTCAAAATCTTTTTGCATTGCCTTCATGTGGGTGAAGTTTCTGGAGTTCAAAGGTACCCTGTAAACAGTTACAAGTACGGAAGTTAGCGAAGTTCGGATGCTTCCCCAATGAGTAGTTACGTTCAGAGGAGATATCTTTCTCAAATCAATAAAACTGATCAACGCTAAAATTGATACATTTTTTACTCAACTAAATCAACTCCATGATACTACACTCCTGAAATAAAAAAAATAGTATTGTCCCGAGACAACGTGAGGCCGGACAATACTACTTCTCGGAAAACAAATTCTGTTTTTCCTAATCGCTTTTCTTCTTTCCAGATCAATGGTAGACTGCTCAGCATGCTTCTCCATAGAAATCTTACAATCAATAGAGCATGAGTTTTTAACACATGTCCGTTTTCCTGCTCAACAACCAAAATGTTTTCCCCTCTCCAGATCTCGCTGAGGAAAATGGCCTTTTGGCCGTCGGTGGTGATCTCAGACCGGAAAGACTTATTGCCGGATACCGACTGGGCATCTTTCCATGGTTTTCCAGAGGTGACCCACTTTTGTGGTGGTTCACCTCACCACGACTGGTTCTCTTTCCGGACGATTTCAAAATTCCCAGACGACTCCTCCGTTACCAGAAAAAAAGCAGCATTGAAATAACCCGAGACAAAGATTTTGTCCAGGTGATTAAAGCCTGTGCAGAAACACGAATCCAGTCAGGGGAAGAGACCTGGATAGGAGAAGAAATGCAGCAGGCATACATAAAACTTCATCGAATGGGATATGCACACTCAATTGAGTGTCGTATGGATGGCGCTCTGGTTGGTGGCCTCTATGGAGTAGCCCTTGATAAGGTTTTTTTTGGAGAATCGATGTTTTCACGTATAACCAATGCATCAAAGTTTGCCCTTATGGAGCTTGTTTCCTACCTGAAAAATATGCATTTTCAACTCATTGATTGCCAGATGACCACTGATCTTTTACTGAATTTTGGCGCAAAAGAAATTACAGGAGAAGTCTTCCAGATGCACTTACAATCCTCTATTAAACATATTACTCCCAGCGGATATTGGAACAATGACCTCACAAACTAAGAATGAACCGTGCCCTGCCTGCGGAAAAAAAAGAAAACTCTCAAACCGCAATAACATTGATCTCTGCCCCACATGCCACACTCTTGCAGATAATATCAAAAATAATCCGCAATATCTGGCGAAATTATTCGAACTTACAGATATACAGATCTCTCCACAATCTTTTCAACATCCCGCTCAAGCGGAACCCGAACTGCCCGAAGAGCTCGACGCAGTCCGATATCGAACAACGGACCGGGAAAGAAACACCTGGTATGTTTCCGTAAGTGAACTTAACGGCGCCCCAGTGGAAATCTTTGCTTCTACGGCATTTGACAACGACCATCACCTGCAGTCAAGAATTTCCAACCTCACAACCATTACCAGGCTGATCTCTCTCGTTTTACGTCATATTTTTATTGGAGAACGGCTCACCCTGGAAAAAACGCTGAAACAGCTGAACAGGAGTTCAAGACAAAAAAACGATCTGCCGGATATGCTGACCCGGGTATTGAGCAAATACTGCCGGAAGGAAAAACAGGTAAGTGAAGAGTAGACTGACGTCCCACTATAAGACCTGGGGAGATATCAACAGTCCAGATAGAACTCAAACGGGACGTCAGACTTCTTGAAATGTCTTATCGTCTTTTGCAGTATATTAAGATTCGCAACTCTGAAAGTGAGTTCCCATGCCGCCTGAAGTTGCGAATAACTTGAGACATTCTCTATATTTTGCACTTCCATCTCCTCAGGGGCGGCGGCAATAACATCCATGACTTCTTTTCTTGTTGCCCTCAGAATATCCACGATCTGTATTTTACGAACGAGAGTTTTCCTGGTCCTCCAGGAAATGTTCACAGCATCTTCACGTTGAAATTTGAGGTTTAAAAACCGGCTGCATTTTTTGTGATGCACAGATAAACCTTTTTCAGTCAGGAGTGCACAATTGTCCTTTGCACTAGGATCGGGGTTGCAGCAGGAAGAGAGTTTTACCGAGACCGGATCTAACGTTGTTAATTCAATTTTATTAAACTCTCCTGTTGGGGCCACGAGCGGTGATACACCTCCATACAGTATTACCTTTACACTCTCAATTACGTCGTGGAGCCGCAGCCTCCCTTCTCCAATTTCAACATACAATTTATCCAGGGACTCTACTGAATAATGATCCAATAAAACCGGTAATCCCTCGCTCTGTAACACTTCAAATGGAATACCGTATCGCAGCATTTCCTGACTCAGTATAGAAAGTCCCACTTTTTTAGTAACCTTCCTGCGCCGTATCCTGAATCCCTTGGCAAGCTCACCTCTCGATCGTGGAGTCTTACATAATTCTAAAACATCTGGTTCAAAACGAATATGCTTTTCAGCGCGGATGATCCTCACCATATCCCCATCCTTCAGCTGATGCTCGGAAGGTACACGCTTATTTTTAATCATTGCTCCGAGGCATGTATGTCCAATTTCAGTATGGACCCGAAAGGAAAAATCAAGCACTGTTGAATTGACTGGCAGACAGATAAGATCTCCCCGGGGAGTATAGGTGTAAATTTCCTTTATGCCACTTGCCGCGATGACCGCCCTGTACGAAACAGATTCTTCCGAACCTATAACATCAAACATTTCTTGAATTTCTTTGATGAATTTTCCCTGCTGTTTCGTCTGGGAGCTCCAGTTTCGAAATATTCCTCTCTGAGCCCGGCGCTCCATTTCATCTGTTCGTATCTTAAACAGATATTTTTTCCCTTTTATTATGGCCCTTGCATGTAATCCCTGATAGCCGGTTGGCTTGGGATTGGCGATAAAATCACGGATTGTCCTTGGAATGGGGCGATAGGTCTGATTGAGTATCCCGAGAGCGCTATAACAGGCCGGCACATCATCAACAAGTGCAAGAATTTCTACGGGAGTCTCGATCTGCTTGACAAGAATGCCATTTACCACATCATAATAAGCCCAGAGTTTTTTTGTGCGGGCAGTAAGTCTACATGCAAGTCCTGCCTTATCGGCTGCTTTTATGACCTCTTCAACAATCTCCTCCCCTGTCGAGGATTTCTGCAATTGTCGAATATAGCTGTTCAGCTTCGCCCCCTGTTTTGGAAATTTGTAACGCAGGGCCAGATTATACATCTCCCGCTTTAAATTAAACAAGCCGAAAAGCGTGGCCAGGGGTGCATAAATATCTATTGTTTCATCAGCTATACGCTGCCGTTTTCGTTTTGGCAATACCATCAAAGTTCGCAGATTATGCAGCCTGTCTGCGAGTTTGACAAGCATAACCTCGGGTCTGAGCGCTGCACCGGAAAAAATCTTCCTGTGAGTTCGTTTGGCAATGGTCTGTTTATCACCAGATACATGTGTAACCTTAGTGCACCCCTCAACAATTGCCTGAACATAACTTCCAAATCTTTGGCCGACAAGCTCCATTGTTATCTCTTCCACATCCTCAACCGTATCATGCAGAAGGGCGGCTGAAAGTATTTCAGGATGGACTATATCCATCTCTTCTGCAAGTATTCTGGCCACAGAACATGGATGAAGAATATATGCATCTCCGGAACATCTCCACTGATCAAAATGGGCTTCAGTTGCAAAATCCAGGGCTTCCCAGAAAATTGCTTCACCGGGGGCATCTCCTATCAAAGACTTCATCTGGTTGCGGTAG
>JAOZLO010000505.1 GCA_029934775.1 Desulfocapsaceae bacterium | reverse complement strand
GAGTCGTAACTACGCTCACTGTAGTCGTAGGAGACACTCAAGCCGCCTGTCAGACTATTAACACGGGCAAAAGAAACAGCAGGGACCATCATCAGGCTCAAAACCACTGAAGTTGCAATCGATGTTGATTTTTTTGGCATGGAGCAGCCTCCAATCGGTTAATGGGCAATAATGAAATCACCGGGTTTAATAAGGATATTTTTCTCTACTTTTTTACCATTGAGAAAATCATCATAATCAAAGTTAAGTGTGTTTCCGTCAAAAAGTTCACTCTTCTTTCCCTCTCTGACAATCGTAAGTTCCAGGTTTGCCCACTCAGTAAAACCACCACAGCGGGCAACAACCTGCACCAGGTCTATCGGATAATCGAGATAAAAAATCCCCGGGTTTGCGACTTTCCCCATTACAGTATACCTCTGGCTGTTGCTCTGCTCCAGCACTACGGTCACAACAGGATCTTCATAAATGGTTGCAAACAAAACCTTGAGATAATCCGCAAGCTGGGTGAGTGTAAAACCGACAGCTTCCACATCACCAATATGCAGGAGTGATACCCTGCCATCCATACGAACAGGCACGCCGCCTCCGCCTGACCTGGGTGAATCCGGAGTCCTCTGGGGACCGGCTCCCTGTGGGCCGGCAGCAGACATATCACCCTCGCCATAGACAAGAACCCTGAGCAGATCGCCATGTCCTATGACATATTCTTTTTGTGAAGTGCGGCTGACTGCTGATTTGCCAAGTATAGACTGAAGAGTTTTCTCTTTCAGCTCTTTGGTGACGGGTACATCAGCTGTTGATTGTGCAGCAAATACACTGGAAGAAAAGAAGACGAGGGCGATGGTGGTTAACAGGCTGATTGTGAGTCTGGTTTGCATTTTGTTTGTTGGGGGTTAAGGGGGGTTAAAGGCTTAGGGGTGTAAAGGTTTAAAGCTAGTAAATCATATCTTTCCGGCTTTGTCACTTTTTTCCAAAAAAAATCGCACCAAATCGAATAATTATCTCATTTTTCTCTGGGAAATCTCTTCTATTTCCTATAAACTGATATGGAAAATAAAAATTTCCACAGGCAAAAGACGGACGTAAGGTTGTTAGCCCTTAAGCCTTCCCGCAGGGCATCATGTTCAAGTTAAACAGATCAAGGATTTTTTGTTATGACTATACCACGTTTCTTTACTTACTCACTTCTCCTCCTACTGGTTGTCTCCTTTGCAGCATGTTCAAACCCTGAACAAAAAAAAGAAAAACATTTTCAACGTGCTCTTGAGTATATAAAAGTTGAGGATGCAAAAGCGGCCATCATCGAGCTGAAAAATGCCATTCAGATCGACGCGAAATTTGCAGAAGCGAGGTACCAACTCGCCCTCCTTCATCTCAAGTCAGGGGATCCAAGGGCCGCTTTCGGGGAATTGCAGCGAACCGTAAGCCTTGATCCGCAAAACCTTGATGCCGGAGTAAAAGTTGCCGAATTCTACCTCCTTTCCCGAAACAAAGAAGAGTCCAGAAAAGCCATCGACCAGGTTCTGAGTGTTGATCCAGATTATCTGGATGGTTTATCCCTCCTTGCCAACCTCGAACTTATAGAGGGTAATTTTGACAAGGCACAGGAAGCCGTTGATAAGGCATTGGCACAGGATACGAATTCCGACAAGCTCCACAATATCAAAGGCAGAATCTTCGCAGTACAGGAAAAATGGAGTGAGAGTGAGGCCATGTTCAGCAGGGCAATTGAACTGGCACCTGACAGTTTTGCCAACCACATGACCCTGCTCAGGTATTATGAACAGAGAAAAAATGAAGATGCGTTTCGAAAACAACTTGAAGTAATGATTCCAAAATTTTCAGAAAATGCACAGTTTCAAATATTGCTGGCCAATTTCCATCAGAGTAAAAATGAAATTGAAGAAGCAGAAAAGGCACTGCAGAAAGCTATCCAGATCAATAAGGATTCCATTCCATTTCGTCTTATGCTGGCGGAATTCTATAAAAAACAGAAAAACTATGGTCAGGCAGAGGAACAACTGAAAAGTTCCAGCAATGAATTTCCCCAAAACATGCAACTCAAAGTTGCCCTTGGTGAGTTACAGTTCGACCTGCAAAAATTCGAAGATGCCCGTAAACTGATGGAGAGCATACTTTCAACCAACCCGACCAACGGCGGCGCAAACCTGATTAAGGCTCGTTTTCTCATCAGGGATGGAAAAAATAGCGAGGCAATAGAGATCATCACACCCCTTATGAAGGATTACCCCAAATGGGCCGATCCTTTTTACTACTCAGCGCTTACCCATCTGAGAATCGGAAAGTCAGATCTTGCTCAACAATCAATTGACTTGGCCCTGCAGAATAATCCGAGAAATGATCGCTACCATGCACTTGCAGCGCAGATCTACCTGGTCCGCGGCGACAGTAACGGCGCCGGAAAGGAAGCATCCATAGCCCTGAGACTCAACCCCCGTAATTTTCCTGCTGTAAAAATACTTGCCAAATCCCTGGTACAGGCAAAAGAATTTGATAAAGCTATCAAGCTGATTGAGGGTGTGGAAAAACAGGTTTCAGGAGATGCCGAGCTTATTGGCAGCCTCTCAATTGCTTACCTCGGTAAAGGTGAAAATGAAAAAGCAAAAGAATCACTCACCCGGCTTCTGGAAATTGTTCCCGAGAGTACCAGGTCACTGGCTCTCCTGGCTGCAATTACGACCCAAAATGACGTGCCAAAGAGTATTGAATTTGTCAAAAAACAGATTACAAAAAGTAATACAGGTGGCCACTATCTGCTTCTCGGAGAATTGTATGTAAGAGATAAACAACCGGATCAAGCTCTCGATGCCTTCCTTAAGGCCCAGGAACTCAATCCTGAAAACCCCCGGCCTTATCTTCTGCGTGCACGCCTCCTGCAGCAGACAAAACAGACCGATGTGGCAATCGCTGAATATAATGCTCTGCTGAAAAAACAGCCGGATTCAATTGGCGGAAATATGGGCC
>JAOZLO010000504.1 GCA_029934775.1 Desulfocapsaceae bacterium | reverse complement strand
AATTCCAGCCTATAACCATGAAAAATTTATTGGTGCAGCAGTTGACAGTGTACTGGATCAGTCTGTTAATGACTTTGAGCTTATAATTATTAATGATGGTTCAACCGACCAAACAGGCGAGATTGTTCAGGGTTATACGGACAAGAGACTGACCTACTATTATCAGCAGAATCAGGATGCCTATAATACAATAAATCGGGGTCTTGGTCTAGCGAAAGGGAAATATATTGCTATTCTTAATTCCGATGACCTGTTTACTTCTAATCGCCTTGAGCGCCTCCTGGAATACCAGAAAGAGACAGATGCACAGTGCATTATTACCGATGTAATCCCCATATCCGACAGTGGAGAAGAATTTACAGATCCTGAATTTGGCTGGAATCTATGGCACCAAAAAAACAGGACGTTTTATTTTGAGTGTGGTGATATTTATACGGCATTTCTTAAGGGAAATTTTATGGTGACCACCTCGAACCTTTTTATGACAGCGGCAGCAATGAAAAAAACCGGAGCATTCTGTTCTCTGAGATATCTCCATGATTATGATTATATTTTTCGTCTCATGCTGACCTGTCCAGGAAAAGTGTACTATCTGGCCGAAGAAAAATTACTGTATTATCGAATACATTCAGGAAATACACTAGGAGAGGCTGCAATCACCGGAAGAGAACAAGATCAGGAATTGATAAGAAAATATATGCTCAAGTGCATTCCAAAAGACTATATTGATCTTGTCGCTGCGGGTTCGGATCGACTGGTTGAGTTGCAGAAAGAGTTATATGAGGTTAAAACTGTCCTGGCACCGTCCATTGCACAGGGAGTTCGGCCGGCAGCAAAAATGCTCCAGGAAAGTTTGAAGGTTTGGATGAGTAAAAAGTACAAATAAACGGATACATACACAGTTAATTTAAAGTAAAATATTGTCTTTATGGGATTTGAAACGTATTATTCACAACACTCTCTTATAGCAGAGGGAAATCGCAAGATCAAAGAGAAAGATATCGTCTCTTTTGATCTCTTTGACACCCTCCTTGTCAGAAGAGTTCATGACCCTGATCTGGTAAAATTACCGGTGGCAAGGTTCATTTCCTCCCTTGCAGATCAGAGGGGAATCTTCATAGGATGGCATAATGTTCAGAGATTAAGGGATAATATTGAACAGAAGCAACGTGTAGAAACGGGAAAGACATTTGATGATCATGAGGCCTGTTATCCTCTTTTTATGGGTAAACTGCTGCGAAATATTTTTGGAGAACACTTTTCAGAATCTGTCTTTGATGAGGTGACGAAGTATGAACTGTTTATGGAAAACAGTATGCTTGTTCCCAGACAGCAGTTTGTAGATTGGATAAAAGTACTTAAACAGCAGGGGAAAAGGATTTTTATTATCTCCGATATGTATCTCCCTGCATCGCATCTAAAGATCCTGCTGGAGCATGCGGGTCTGATTGATTATGTGGAAGATATCATATCTTCTGCTGATACGTTTCTTGCCAAGGCCTCCGGCAAAGGATACGAATTTGTGCAGGAGAAATATTCTCTCTCAAAAGAGAGATGGATTCATATCGGTGATAACCCTTTCTCTGATGGTATGCGGGCAAACGAGTTTGGAATTGAAGCTCTTATAATCCATGACCCTCTTGAGGATCAACGAAAATCAATAGTTAAGCGATATATAAACTATAGTGACGGACGGTCATTCTGGCGTGGCCGAGCTCTGCAGCAGCTCATGGCACCTCTTGAAGGTGAAAATTGTGAAAGAGATCCACTTTACAATGAGGGGTATAACTTTTTAGGACCGCTCATCGGTGCTTTTGTACAGGAGATTGCTGAGCGGTGTAGAAAAAACTCTATAACCAAAATATTTTTTCTTTCAAGAGAAGGGTGGACCTTTAAACGTTATTGGGAAAAGACAGTTCCATTTCTCTATCCTGAAGGCAATCTGCCTGAGATCGAATATCTCTATGTCAGCAGAATGGCCCTGGCAGGTGCATGTTGCGCTTATCAGGGAATGACAAAAACTAATGCGGATATTGCCTTTCTTCCTGCCGGTAATCGTGATTTTCATGATATATGCAGAATTTTCAGTCTTGAACCGGAACCCTTTGTTGCTCTCCTTCGTGAACATGGGTTGGAACTTGAGAGTTGTCTAAGCCCTATACATGAAGGTTTTGATCCCGAGAACAGGAAAAAATTTGATGCAATGCTGGGAAACAGTGAATTTCAGGAAGAGGTGAAGAAACAGACCCTTCCGGCTAACCAGGCTCTGCAGCTTTACCTTGAAGATGTTGATTTTTTTAATAATAAGAATGTGGCAGTGGTTGATATTGGCTGGCTGGGTACTATACCACGATTTTTTTATGAGGCGATAGAGCATAGAGAAGACTGTCCCAGGTGTTTTGGATATCTCTTTGGAGCCACCAGGGGAATTTCTTATCCAACAAGCGATAAAAACAGTATCAAAGGTCTTTTGTATGACAGAGACAAATTTGACCTTGCAGCCTCCACTCTCTTTTATGCACGTGATCTTTTCGAAGAGGCATGTCGGGCTCCTTTTCCTACCTTAAATGGCTACAGGCTGACGGAAGATGGGTATGAACTTGTATTCAGGAAAATTGATGATGGAATAGGAAGGGCGGAGAAACAACAGGACAGCTATTTTGCACCATTGCAGCAGGGAATTATTGATTCTGCAGAGAGGTTCGGTGCTGCTGCAGCCCTTTTGGGTTATGGACTGTTTGATTGTAAACCCTGGTTGAATTACCTTCTGGTAAGTAAGCTCGCATTTCCAAGAACAGAGGAAGTTGCCCATATACGACATCAGAATCATCTTGATGATTTTCATGGCAACAAAAAACCGCAAGCAGCTTTTACTAAAAACAGCAGTAAATCACTTTGGAACTATTCGCTTTTTCAGTTACGGTATAATCCTTTTTTGCGAGTAAAGTTTTTTATCAAACATCTGCGAGATAGAATAAACGAATA
>JAOZLO010000503.1 GCA_029934775.1 Desulfocapsaceae bacterium | reverse complement strand
GATCAGAAATATAAACAGTATCACACTTGCGGGGATGATCAGGCGTACCGGTGGTGACTCTATAGATTATGGTATTGTTTCCGACCAGAGAAACATTTTCTTTCCAGCCTTGAAAAAAGCGGTTGAAGAAAACGACATAGTTCTCTTTTCCGGAGGAAGTTCTGTCGGGGTAAGAGATCTCGGAGAAGAGGCTGTGGAAGCTCTCGGCCCTCCTGGTATATTTGTTCATGGGGTAGCTCTCAAACCAGGCAAACCGATCCTGATGGGCCTCAGTGGAACTACTCCTGTTTTCGGCCTTCCAGGGCATCCCGTTTCGGCTCTGGTCTGTTTTGATCTTTTTATCAAACCTGCCATCCATAAACTCAGCGGCCTGGGTTATAATCCTGAGCGGAGACAACCGGTACTACCTGCAAAACTAAGCAGAAATATAAACTCAGCCCCCGGTAGAAGAGACGTCGTGCGCGTAAAGTTACAATTTGAAAACGACACCTGGACCGCCCACCCTGTTATGGGTAAATCGGGATCAATTTCAACCCTTTCCAGAGCCCATGGCTATTTTTTTATCGATGAAGACAGCCAAGGTGTTTCCGAAGAAACAGTAGTTGAGGTATATCCTTACCAATGAGCAAAAGAAATGTGTACGTTCGCAATATGCCCCTTTCTAAAGCAAGGAGATTTGGCAAAAAGCTCTTCATAGTCACGGCTTCCTCTCAAAAAAATCGGTGGAATCCATTGCCGTAGATGATTGTCTGGGCAGAATTACCGCTGAACCCGTTTTTGCGTTTCGATCTTCTCCATCCTACAATGCTGCCGCAATGGATGGAATTGCAATACGCTTTGCTGACCTCAGTGAAGCCAATGAAGCGTCACCCATCCGTCTGCTGAAAAGACAATATCTGCCGGTCAATACAGGTAACAGTATCCCCCAGGGATTTAATGCAGTCGTTATGATTGAAGATGTTCATCAGGTGACAGAGAGCGAGGTGGAACTTCACATGCCTGCAACACCATGGCAGCATGTTCGAACCATAGGTGAGGATCTTGTAGCGACCGAGCTCATCCTGCCCGAAGGCCACAAAATCCGCCCCATCGACCAGGGGGCAATGCTCTCTACAGGCATAACAGAGATAAAAGTTCAACGTCCTCCAATGGCCCATGTCATTCCCACCGGGAGTGAATTGATCCAACCCGACCAGGCTCCTGAAGCCGGTAATATTATAGAATTCAACTCACGTATTCTAGCCGGTTATCTGAAAGAATGGGGTGCCAGAGCAACCCGTGGTTTACCAGTAGTAGATGACCAGGACGAGCTCAAACTGGCAATCAAAACAGCAGCAGAGAAAAACGATATCGTTATTCTCAATGCAGGTGCTTCTGCAGGAACCAAAGATTACAGCGCAAAAGTGCTGGCCGAAATAGGTGAAGTGATCGTCCATGGGGTTGCTATTAAACCGGGCAAGCCTGTTATTCTTGCTATAGTAGAAAATACCCCGGTTATAGGACTGCCTGGATATCCTGTCTCTGCCCTTCTTACCATGCGCCTCTTTGTGCAGGAAATGATCTCTGGCTTTAGCGGTAATGCCTCACCTCAACCTCAAATGGTTGAAGCTGTTTTGTCAAGGCCTCTCCACTCATCCATGGGAGTTGACCAATTTGTCCGTATAACACTTGGCAAAGTTGGTAAAAACCTGATGGCAACTCCTTCAGGTAAGGGTGCCGGGTCCGTCATGTCTCTTGTCAGAGCCGATGCACTGCTCAACATCCCTGCCGGCAGTGAAGGTATTGGGGCAGGTGAAAAAATAGAAGTCGAAATGCTGCGGTCTCAGAACGAGATTGATGCCACCCTGGTCTTCATTGGAAGCCATGACAATATTCTCGACCTGCTCGCCAACCAGCTGCATAAACAGCGGCCTGTTATCCGCATTTCATCTGCCCACGTCGGGTCCATGGGTGGAATCATGGCTATCAGGCGTGGTGAAGCTCATATTGCCGGTTGTCATCTTCTTGATGAATCCACGGGAGAATATAATGTATCGTTTATTAAACGTTTTTTAAAAGAGATTCCCCTGCAGCTTATCAACCTCTGTTACCGGCAACAAGGCTTGATCGTAGCCAAAGGTAACCCGAAAAAAATCACAGGTTTTAGGGATCTGGCATGTAACGGTCATATATTTATCAACCGGCAAAATGGTGCAGGGACAAGGCTGCTGACTGACAAGATATTAAAAGAAGAAGATATAGACCCTGGTACTATCCTCGGATATGATCATGAAGAGTACACACATATGTCAGTTGCGGCCTCGGTTGCTAATGGCAGTGTTGACGCAGGTCTTGGCATCCTGGCTGCCGCCAATGCCTTAGATCTTGATTTTGTTCCGGTCGCCGAAGAACGGTACGACCTCGTCGTACCAATCTCTTTTTTAAGAGAAAAGAAAATGAACATAATGCTTGAACTCATTCGCACAAACACTGATTTTCACGAAAATATTATAACCCTCGGTGGATACAACCTCCGTGATTGCGGTAAGATCATGTATGAACAATAAAATTTAACAAAGGAGAAAACCATGGCAGAAAAAATTTTCAGGATCAATATGTCTGACCTCACCACTTCCATTGAAGATGTTCCAGAAGGATGGGCTGGTCATGGCGGCCGCGGACTCACTTCCACAATCGTAGCAGCGGAAGTAGAGCCGACATGCCACCCACTGGGACCTAACAACAAGCTTGTTATAGCTCCCGGTCTCCTGTCCGGCACCATTGCCGCTAACTCCGGGCGACTCTCAATTGGCGCCAAGAGTCCATTGACAAATACTATAAAAGAATCCAACGCCGGTGGAACAGCTGCTCAAATTTTAGCTCGTGCAGGTTGCAAGGCAATTATCATTGAAGGGTTGCCTGCAGGAGATAAGTGGTACAGTATCAGTCTCACCCCTGACTCAATTGCCATAAATGAAGAGACTGAACTGATCGGCAAGGGTAATT
>JAOZLO010000502.1 GCA_029934775.1 Desulfocapsaceae bacterium | reverse complement strand
CACAGAGAGCACAGAGGACACAGAGAAAAAACATAATGCCCTGCGGGCAGTCTGACGGCTTTTAGGATAACAGCCGTCAGTCGGTCTTTTCCTTTCTCTGTGCTCTCTGTGTCCTCTGTGGTGAGAATTTTCTTGTTTTTTTCACCCCACCAGGGGGTACTGAACTGAGTTACAGAAGTACAGAAGTAAGATGCTAAGACAGTAACACCTTCTTAAGAAAATTACCGGTATAGGAATTCTGATTCCCGGCAATTTTTTCCGGTGTCCCGCTTGCAACTATTCGCCCTCCTCCATCTCCTCCTTCCGGACCGATATCAATGATCCAGTCTGCTGTCTTTACAACATCAAGATTATGCTCAATCACTATAACACTGTTTCCCTGATTCACCAGACGGTTAAGAACAGCAAGCAGATGCTGTATATCTGCCGGATGAAGGCCAGTTGTCGGCTCATCAAGAATATAGAGCGTTTTGCCACTGCTCCTGCCGGACAGTTCACGGGCGAGCTTGACCCTCTGTGCTTCACCGCCGGATAAGGTGACAGAAGACTGGCCAAGTGAAATATAGGCAAGGCCGACATCAAACAGAGTCTGCAGCCTGTTTTTTATCGGTGGTATGTTCTGGAAAAAATCCAGCGCCTCCTCCACTGTCATCGCCAGGACTTCGTGAATATTTTTATCACGGTATTTTATCTGCAGAGTCTCCCCGTTATACCTCTTTCCTTTACAACTTTCACACTCGACATAAATATCGGGCAAAAAGTGCATAGCAATCTTATTTACACCTTCCCCGTCACATGCCTCACACCTTCCACCCTTTATATTGAAAGAGAATCTTCCAAGTTTATACCCTCTCGATCTTGACTCAGGCAACCTTGCGAACAGCTCTCTGATCGGTGTAAATACACCTGTATAAGTTGCAGGATTGGACCTGGGGGTTCTCCCTATCGGACTCTGGTCAATATCTATTATCTTTTCTATCAGATCCAGGCCCAGAATTGAAGTTCCATCCTGGGTAAATGTTGCTCTTTTAGTGCTTAATCCCGCTTTTGCAAGCCTGAACAGAGTTTCAATAATCAGAGAACTTTTCCCGGAACCTGACACTCCTGTAACACAGGTCATCACCCCAAGGGGGAAATCAACTGAAACCCCTTTCAAATTATTAACAGTACATTTTTTTACCTGGATATTCTTCTTTTTCCCTCTGCTTACCTTTCTTCTTCGGGTAGGAGTCTTGATCTCTTTTCTACCGGACAGATATGCCCCGGTAACTGATTTTTCATTTACCAGAAGCTCTTTTACCCCACCGCAAAAAACGACTTCCCCACCGTGAACTCCAGCCCCAGGTCCCATATCAAGTACATGGTCTGCTGCAAGAATAGTATCTGTATCATGCTCTACAACGATCACGCTGTTACCTAAATCGCGCAGCTCTAGAAGTGTATTGATCAGCTTCTGATTATCTCTCTGATGCAATCCGATACTCGGCTCATCAAGAATATACAGTACCCCGGCAAGTCGTGATCCTATCTGCGAAGCAAGGCGGATTCTCTGGGCCTCTCCCCCAGACAATGTACCAGAACGCCTTTCCAGGGAGAGGTAACCAAGTCCTACATCTTCTAAAAATGAAAGCCTGTCTACAACCTCCTTCATAATCGGTTCGCCAATCTTCCTCTCTCTGGTACTTAATGTCAGGAGAGGTATTTCAACCAGCAGCTTGTCAATAGACAGCTTCGTCAACTCATGGATCGACCATGCCCCGACTTTCACACTGAGCGATTCAGGTTTAAGACGTGCCCCTGAACAACTGGGACAGATCTGTTCATTCATGAATTTACTTAACTCTTCCCTGATCATCCCTGATTGAGTCTCATGAAAGCGGCGATCAAGCTGTGGAATGATACCTTCAAAACTTTTAATCGAAGACAAGATCCGCCGTCCCTTCTGATAATGAAAATGAATTTCTTCACTCCCTGAGCCATACAGGAAAATCCGCTGCACTTCTTCAGACAACTTCCGAAACGGGGTGTCCAGAGAAACTCCAAAATGTTTTGCCACACCAGAGAGCATCTGGCCGGTGTAGGAAGCCTCTCCTCTCCATCCCCATGGGGCAAATGCCCCCTTAGAGATGGATTTATCAGGATCCGGAACTATGAGGGCAGAATCAAAGACTTGATTTACACCAAGACCACTGCACTCACTGCAGGCTCCCTGAGGATTATTAAATGAAAAAAGTTGTGTACTTAATTGCGGGACAGAAATGGAACAACTATGGCAGGCTGCCAGTTCACTGAACAGCCGTTCCGAATTATCTTCGGGGAAAAGAACAAGGAGAAATCCTTCCGTCAGCTTCACCGCCGTAGTCACAGAATCAGCCAGACGCCTCCTCGCAGTTTTTTTTATCACCAACCGGTCAACGACAACCTCGATGGAATGTTTACGATTTTTTTCAAGAGTTATCTCATCGTCAGCATGTAAAATATCTCCATTGATCCGCACCCGGACAAATCCTTCCTTTCTGATTCTTGCCAGAAGCTGTTCATGTCTTCCCTTCCTTGCTGTAACAAGCGGAGCAAGAAGAATAACCTTCTTTCCTTCAGGTAGATGCATGAGTGCATCCACCATATCTTCAATGGACTGGGCCTGAATTTCGCTTCCGCATATATGGCAGTGTGGGTGCCCGCACCTGGCAAAGAGCAACCGGAGATGATCATATATCTCGGTCACTGTTCCAACCGTTGAACGTGGGTTTTTGCTCGTCGTCTTCTGCTCGATGGAAACGGCAGGTGACAACCCTTCAAGCGCATCTACATCGGGTTTATCCATCTGTCCGAGGAATTGCCGCGCATACGTTGAAAGTGATTCCACATAACGCCTCTGCCCTTCGGCATAGAGCGTATCAAAAGCTAATGTGGATTTTCCTGAACCGGAGAGACCGGTAAAGACCACAAATTGATTACGAGGCAGATCAACATCAATATTTTTCA
>JAOZLO010000501.1 GCA_029934775.1 Desulfocapsaceae bacterium | reverse complement strand
CCACCCATGCTGAACAGAATCAAAGCAACAATAAAGGACCAGAAATAGATCGTTTTACCGTAGCCAAGCGGATGTTTATCATTAGGCGGACGTTTGGCTCCCCGCAGGCCAACTATCAGCAGCAGTTGATTGCCACTGTCCGCCAGAGAGTGAATGGCTTCGGCGAGCATGGCTCCTGAGCCGGTGTACAGCGCTGCACCAAGCTTTGCCACAAAAATAGCAAAATTTGCGCCCAGAGCAAAAAAGATGGATTTAAGCGAATCGGCCTGTCCGGACATAGCTACTCCTCTCTTGGTGATAGTATGACTCGTGTCAGATAGCTTTTATCATGCCCCTGGTTTACGCCTGACAGCCTCACAAAATACCATCATCACATTCTCGGATGGCTAAGCAATATTTTCAAGGCAGTCTGCCTTTTACTGCTGTCCTGCTGACGCACAGCCATTGCCAGAGCTTTTCGTGTACCGACAAACGCTGCCAGCGCTCGTGCCCGGGTAAGGCCCGTGTAAATAAGATTCCGGTAGAGCATCTTAAAATGTTGCGTGAGGATCGGAATTATCACAGCCTGAAACTCGCTTCCCTGAGATTTGTGAATGGTTATGGCATAGGCCAGATCCAGCTCCAGTATATCATCTTTTTGATACACTACCTTCCGACCATCGGGGTAAAAGGCAATTTCACAAACAAGATCGCTGTTATTTATACTCACTATTTTTCCTATGTCTCCATTAAAAACGTTCAGATCATAATTATTCCGCCGGTGAATCACCCTGTCTCCTTCTCTGAATATCCTCTCCCCTACCTGCAGTTCTGCTTTCCCCGGTAGTGGAGGATTGGCTGCCTGCTGAATCACAGTATTCAGATTTGCGGTACCAAGAGACCCGCGAGTCATTGGAGTAAGTATCTGTATTTCACTGTCATTGCCGAGATACTTCGGGATCCATTCCAGATAGAGACGCACAACGGTATCAACACCACTGAGGCCATAGTGCAGACTTGACCATGGATGGATTTTACGGAGCAGTGCTTTTAGCTCCTCCACGCGGCTTTCCGCCTGTTTCACTTTCCCCAGATCGACATGTTTAAATTTCTCCGGGATTACAAAGTCATGTTCATACGCAGACAGGATACGTTCTTCGGTACGAAACTCATACAGATTTTCACCTGTTGACAGCCCCTCAAAGCTGTCCATATTGAAGTTGAAATTCTTCTTCACCCGGGATACAAAACCGATCTGCTCCCGTGTCGCTTCATCAGAATCGAGGAACATACAATCTGTTCGATCTTTCCAGATTGCTGGTTTTTTAAAAGGAGAATCAATATGCGGTGTTATTCCTCTGTTAATCTGGTGGGCATATTCTATTATTTTCGACTGGCTGGCCTGGCGAAAGACCTGGGTTAGACGACAGGAGGAAACTGCCTCACACTGCAGGATATCATGCAGAACATTGCCTGCCCCCACAGAGGGGAGTTGATCCGCATCGCCGATAAACAGCAACTGGCATCCTGAGGGAACTGCTTTAAGCAGTGAGGCGGTAAGCGAAATGTCGAGCATTGAACACTCGTCAATAATGATAAAATCGCCTTTGAGAGGCTGCTCCTCATTCTTTTGAAAAGCCCCGTTGCGAAATTCAAGAAGACGATGAAGGGTTTTTGCCTCCCGGCCGATGACTTCACCCATTCGCTGGGCTGCTCGCCCGGTCGGTGCGGCCAGCAGTACCTTTTTTTTCAAAAACTCCAGCAACCTGACAATAACCAGGGTAGCTGTAGTCTTACCGCACCCCGGTCCTCCGGTGAGAACAGCAAACCTGTTTCGAACCACCGAACGTACAGCATCCATCTGCTCTCTGCTGAGAGTAAGTGTTTCGGTCCTGCAATAGTTTTCAATCCAGTCCGGGATACCTTTATTTTCGACATCGGAAGCCAGGATCATTGAGCCAATTTTTCCGGCAACATATTCTTCATCGTAGTAGAGCGATTTTGAATAGTAACAGGGCTGTTCTCCCTCCTTCTCAAAACTCAAGATCCTGACCCGCAGGTGATTCTCCCGTTGCATCCTGGCAAGGATTTCCAGAAGCAGCTCTCCGGGCTGAAACTCCAGCAGCTTTGCAACTTCTTCCGCAATCTGAGAGACCATCAGATAGCAGTGACCCTGCTCCCGGCTTGCGCCAAGCACATGTTTGACCCCAGCCATAATCCGCTCATGACTGTCCCTGGCCAGGCCGATACTGAGTGCAACTTGATCCGCTGAAAAAAAACCGATCCCGTAAAAATCAGTGGCAAGGCGATACGGATCTGCGGTCACAAGCTGAATTGCCTGTTCCCCGTATTTTTTATAGATTCTTACCGCAAAGAGTGTTGAGATACCGTGGCCCTGCAGAAACATCATCACCTCGCGGATCATCCGATGCTCATACCAGGCCTCTTTGATCATGACCAGTTTCTTCCTGGCAATTCCGGGAACCTCGGTCAGCCTCCCGATATCATTTTCAAAGATATCCAGCGTTGTTGCCCGGAAATGGCGAACAATCTTCGCAGCAGTTTTGGGTCCAACCCCTTTAATCAGGCCGGAACCAAGATATTTTTCAAGAGCAGCGGCGGATGCCGGCTTTTTTTCAACCGCCTCGTTGGCTTTAAACTGACGACCAAACTGGGGGTGAACAGTCCAGGCACCACTAAACTCCATGGTAGCTCCTGCAAAGACCTTGGTCTGGTGAACTGTAACGGTCTCCTGGCTGCCGGGAGCGTTAAATGGAACTACCCTGAGCACAGACCAGCCGGTATCAGAATTGTGGTACGTGACTCGCTGAACAATTCCTCTCAGCCTTTCAGTGATAATTACCATAGGCAGAACAACCTCTCACCTAGGAGGCTGTCCGAGAATGCATCTGCGGAGTCTCGCAAACTCGCTTACCTGTCCCCAACTCTTCGTTATTTCTATAAAAATAATGCTCGTCATATCACTTATATGCCTGTGCTTATTTTTTATAAATGCC
>JAOZLO010000500.1 GCA_029934775.1 Desulfocapsaceae bacterium | reverse complement strand
CCGCCAAGGGTTCCGCCGGAGGGAGACGGGCGGATGAATGCGTTGCTGTTAACAGCAAGTTTTTCCATTCTGGTTTTATCACCCAGGATAGAACCACCGCTTCGGGTACTGCTTGGATCAATTGCAAGTACAGCAACCTTGTGACCCATTTCCGTCAACATGGTACCAAAACTTTCAATATAGGTGCTTTTCCCAGCCCCCGGCACTCCCGTTATTCCAATCCGAATTGCTTTTCCCGTTTCCGGCAGCAGCTGGTTCACAATTCCTCTTGCAAGTTTCTGGTGGGCAGGAAGGGTACTCTCTATAAGGGTGATAGTTCTTGCAAGAAGCAGACGATCATGGGAAAGAACCCCTTTGACATATTCCTGTAGTTTTTTTAACATAGTGAAAGTTATGTGAGGTATTTCTCCTCCAGCAAACACATGGTTTTATCAGCTGAATCGGTAATAGGTGTTCCTGGTCCGAAAATAGCTTTTACACCAGCATCAAAAAGAAATTTGTAATCCGCAGGAGGGATTATGCCACCTGCAATCACGATAATATCTTCACCGCCAACTTTGCTGAGTTCTTCAATCAGAGAAGGTATGAGTGATTTATGCCCGGCTGCAAGGCTGGAGACGCCAACTACATGAACATCATTTTCGATGGCCATCTTTGCGGCTTCTTCGGGGGTCTGGAACATCGGGCAGATATCCACATCAAAGCCAAGATCTGCATAGGCACTTGCTACTACTTTGAAGCCGCGGTCATGTCCATCCTGTCCCATTTTGGTGACAAGAAGACGTGGACGACGGCCCTGCCTCTCCAGAAAAGTGGTTGTTCGTTTTTTAAGATCTTCGATGATTGTGTCATCTCCTTTGAATTCTGAAGAATAGACTCCGGATATACATCTGGTTGTCGCAACAAATCGACCGAATACGGTTTCCATTGCATCAGAGATTTCGCCCACAGTCGCACGGGCACGCGCTGCGGGAAGAGCAGCCTCAAGGAGGTTCCCTCCGGTTTTTGCAACATCCACAAGATTTTCCAGTGCACTTTTAACGGCAGCATTGTCTCGGGTGGCCTTGATTTCTATAAGTCGCGCCACCTGCTCATCTCTGACAGATGCAGGTACTTCCCGTACATCAAAGTCTATTTTTTCATCGGCGAGTTTATATTTATTTACACCGACTATAACGTCCAGGCCCTGGTCGATCCGTGCCTGTTTGCGTGCCGCGGATTCCTCTATTCTCATTTTTGGCATGCCACTTTCGATAGCCTTTGCCATGCCGCCCTGTTCCTCTACCTCGTCAATAATTTTCTGGGCTTCATTAATTATACTGTTGGTGAGTGATTCAACGTAATAAGAGCCTCCCAAGGGGTCAACCACATGACATATCTGTGATTCCTCCTGGATGATAATCTGGGTATTTCTCGCTATTCGTGCAGAAAAATCAGTTGGCAGGCCGATGGCTTCATCAAAAGAGTTAGTGTGCAGAGACTGTGTTCCTCCTAGAACGGAAGTCATCGCTTCAAGAGTTGTTCTGATAACATTGTTATAGGGGTCCTGTTCTGTAAGACTCCAGCCTGAAGTCTGGCAATGGGTGCGAAGAATAGACGATTTGGGGTTTTTGGGGTTGAACTGGCTCATCAGACGGTGCCAGAGGAACCTGGCAGCTCTCAGCATGGCGATGTCCATAAAAAAATTCATGCCTATACCAAAAAAGAAGGAGAGTCTCGGGGCAAAGGCATCAACATCCATACCGCTCTTTATGGCTGCTTTCACGTACTCTACACCGTCAGCCATGGTGAAAGCGGTTTGCAGTACGCTGTTGGCGCCAGCCTCCATCATATGATATCCGCTGATGCTGATTGTATTGTACCGGGGCATATTTTTTGAACAGAAAGACATGATATCCGAGATAATCCTCATTGACGGTTCGGGAGGATAAATATATGTATTTCGGGTGAGGTATTCTTTTAAGATATCATTCTGGATTGTCCCGGACAGCTGTTCATGACTCACTCCCTGTTCTTCTGCGGCAACTATGTAGCCGGCTAGAATAGGAATTACCGCCCCGTTCATAGTCATGGAAACTGACATCTTGTCGAGAGGGATACCGTCAAAGAGGATTTTCATATCTTCCACGGAATCGATTGCCACCCCTGCTTTTCCGATATCACCCGAAACTCTGGGGTGGTCAGAATCGTATCCTCGGTGAGTTGCAAGGTCGAAGGCGACAGAAAGTCCTTTTTGTCCAGCAGCAAGCCCTTTGAGGTAGAAATCGTTTGATTCTTTTGCTGTGGAAAAACCGGCGTATTGCCTGATTGTCCATGGTCTTCCCGCATACATTGTAGCCATGGGGCCACGTATATACGGCTCCATTCCCGGAAGGGTATTGGAAGTCATATTTTCAAGGTCTTCAGCAGTGTATAACGATTTGACTTTAAAGCCTTCAGGGGTCATCCAGTCAAGAGACTCGACCGATTTGCCTTTCATCTGCTTTGTGGCGAGTTCTTTCCATTCATTTAATTTCGGATGTTCTGACATGTTATTTCCTTATGAAAAATAATATCCCTGGGGATCAGTTAGTGCCTTACTCCAGAACTTAAACCACAGAGGACACAGAGAAGGCAAAAAAATCTTCTGTGTTCTCTGTGCTCTCTGTGGTGAGAGAATGTTGGGGTGCGGGCAAAGCCCGCCTTAGACCCATTATGACCGCTCACACAGTTCTACCAGTACTCCGCCGGTAGCTTTCGGGTGTAAAAAAGCAATTTTTGCACCACCAGCACCAAGCCTTGGTTCCTGGTCAATGAGTTGGATGCCTTTTTCTTTCAACTCTTTGAGTGAATCTTCGAGATTTGCAACCCGAAAGGCGACGTGTTGAAATCCCTGACCTCTCTTTTCTATGAATTTGGCGATAGGCCCATCTTTGGAGGCTGACTCAAGAAGCTCCACCTCGCTGTCGCCAACCGGGAAAAAAGCGGTTGTTACTTTTTGAGCTTCAACTGTTTCG
>JAOZLO010000499.1 GCA_029934775.1 Desulfocapsaceae bacterium | reverse complement strand
TTTTGGAAGTTTTACGACGCCATCAAATATTACCATTACTTTTCAGCCTGTGTCACCTCAAAAAAACAAACCAGTAAAGAAGAGTCCCGCACGAAAACCAAGGGTTCTCAGAAAGGTTTATAATGAGAGGCATATTACCAGCTTTCTCCTGCTGATATGTTTTATCCAGACCTCTTTTTTAGCCATATTACTCTATATTCTTGCCAGTTTACATATACCTGATATTCGAAATGTAGCCAATTATCAGCCACCGGAAGCAACTGTAATTTATGATCGGCATGGTGTTATAATTGATAGTATGTATATTGAGAATAGAACAGTAATACCTCTGTCGTCAATGTCATCCCACCTCCCGAAAGCTTTTGTCGCTGCAGAGGATGGCCGGTTTTTTGAGCATCCCGGACTTGACCTGTTCTCGGTGCTTCGGGCGGCTATTAATAATTTTCGAGGAGGAGGAAAAGGGCAGGGCGGCTCCACCATAACTCAGCAGGTAGCAAAGTTGCTGTTGCTTACTCCGGAAAAGACGTATGTGAGAAAGTTCAGAGAGGCTATACTCGCCTGGAGGATTGATAACCTTCTGACTAAAGAGGAGATTCTCTACATTTATCTGAACCAGATATATCTAGGTGAGGGTGCATATGGAGTAGAGGCAGCAGCCCAGGTATACTTTGGAAAAAAGGCCTCTCAATTGAGCCTTGGAGAGTGTGCGTTGCTGGCAGGACTGCCCCAGGCCCCGAGCCGCTATTCCCTTTATAAACATTTAGATCGTGCTGTAAAGCGTCAAAAATATGTTCTTAACAGAATGGCGGCTGATGGATATATCAGTGGTGGTGAGGCAAAGGAATCATATAGTGGATCCGTCAAATTGAATAAAAAACACCATTTTCGCTCAGGACCAGGCAGTTATTATCTCGCAATAGTAAAAAAAAGAGCTCGGGCGGTACTCAAAATGCCGCTGCAGAGAGCAGGAGCCCATATCTACACACATCTTGATCTTTCCATGCAGGACAAAGCTGAGGCCGCAGTGCGGAAAGGGGTTAAGGGTAAAAAACCGACACCTCAGGCAGCACTGGTCTGCCTTGAGACTGGAACAGGCAAGGTACGTGCGCTGGTTGGGGGAACAAGTTTCTCAAAATCACCTTTTGATCGGGCCACTCAAGCCAGAAGGCCGGCAGGTTCAATTTTTAAACCATTTGTTTATGGGGCAGCCATGAAAAAAGGCTGGTTTCCTAAGAGCATAATTGATGACTCGCCGATCTCTGTAACAGGAAAGGATGGGAAACGGTGGCAGCCCAGGAATTATTCTGGAACTTACCACGGACCCACTACTCTGACCACCGCTCTGACTTATTCTTATAATGCTGCAGCGGTAAGGCTTTTACAGAGAGTAGGAGTGAAAAATGTCCATAGATTTGCCAAAGATGCGGGTATTAATTCGAAAATGAATTCTGATCTTTCCCTTGCGCTTGGAACGACAGATGTCTCCCTTTTGGAAATGACGAGTGCGTATACAGTTTTTGCTGGAAATGGTACCAGCTATCCTCCTTCATTTATTGATAAAATAGTGTTGTCTGATGGTTCTGTCCGTCGATTCTCCGATGGTTGGCGTCGTAAAAAAATACTGAAAAACAGTGAGTTGAAGCATATGCAGTCTATGCTTTTTGAAGTTGTGCGCATAGGGACCGGAAAGCGTGTCAGTGTTGTGCCGGGTGCAAGGGGAGGAAAGACGGGTACTTCCAGTGATAATCGTGATGCCTGGTTTGTCGGCTACGATAACCGATATACCACAGGTATCTGGGTTGGTAATGACCGCAACCAGAGTCTTGGCAGGAGGGAGAGCGGTGGCACGACAGCGGCGCCGGTGTGGAGAGATTTTATGTTATCCCTCTAGTACGGCCCCCACCGAACCAAAGAAGAATCGCCGACCCAGGCGGGCATGCATCAGTGAGGCCTTCTCCAGGCCTGTGCAGTGGGATACGCCGACATGTTTAATATTGTATTTATCAATCACCTTAAGTGTTTCGTCGAATTGCTCGTCAGTGGAGAATCCCAGATGTGTGCCGCCTATAATGGCAAATATCTGTTCATTATTCAGCTGTTCAATGGCATAATTAATAATATTGACCATTCCAGCATGAGCGCATCCCAGGACGATAACCAGTCCTCTTTCAGTCTCGATTAGCATGGATAAATCATCAAGGAGGGGATCAGGATGAATCTGGCGCCCATTATTGGAGATGAGTGTCATATTGGCATCATCTTTTTCAAATGTGCTTTTGCGAGGAATTTCTCCGCTCAGATAAATACCTGATGCAATTTCCACCATACCGGTATTTAATTTGAATCTGGCCCCCAGGGACTCAAGGTAGGTTCGACGATAAGGTATACCTATATCACGTGTAACATTACCTTTTGACCAGGTGCGTCGGGCGAACATTTCGTTATGTCCGTATATATCAACCTGTCCCTTCAGTTTTAAAACCGCAGGCAGTCCACCGGTGTGATCGTAGTGACCGTGGCTTATCATGACAGCATCAATTGACCGGAGATCTTTTTTAAGTGCCAGAGAATTCTGCAGAATTGAAAATCCCTGTCCGGTGTCGAACAGGTAATTACCTTTATCAGTTTCTACAAAGCAGGAAAAACCGTGTTCACCGATGACATCAAAGGGTACTCCTACAGAATTTTCACATAAAATTGTTAATCGTGTTTTCATTGCTATCACTGGAACCCCTAACTGAATATTCCCTTCAAAGTGAAAAAGAAGAGCATTGCCATGAGTGCACCTGCCGGCAGTGTTACGACCCAGGAAATGATAATATTGAGAATCACTCGAAGATCCAGTGCTCCTATTCCTCGAGCAAGGCCAACACCGAGGATAGCACCGACAAGAATGTGAGTGGTGGATACCGGCAGACCTGTTCGAGACGCAATGACCACCGTGGATGCAGCCGCAAGTTGTGCGCAGAAACCACGGGATGGTGTCAGCTCGGTAA
>JAOZLO010000498.1 GCA_029934775.1 Desulfocapsaceae bacterium | reverse complement strand
ATCTTCGAGGCCCTGACGGCAGCCGACAGACCGTATAAAACCCCGAAGACGCTCAGCACCTGCATCAAGATAATGAGTTTTATGCGTAATGACGGCCATATCTGCCCTGATCTTTTTGAATTACTCTTGAAATCAGGGGTCTACCTTGAATATGCAGAAAAATATATGCGACCCGAACAACTGGATGAAGTAGATATTTCAGCCTATCTCAAATTTTAGGTTTTTACGAACTTGTCATTGTTGGGCAGCATAAGCAGAAGCGGCGCACTCATTCTTGCCCAGATCAAGTTCTTCTGCCTTGTCATTGTCTACCTGCTCAAAATTACCGTTTATAAGGCGAATTGTGGCGTACTCAGGGGGCTGTTCACGCATATTCCCTTTGATAAAGGTAAGGAAATCTGATTTGTTATCCATTGCCAGAATATCTTTGTTGAAATTACTTACCTGGTTCAGGGTGGCTGAAAAATTAAGATCACTGTTTGCCTCTTCCCAGCTGATATAGTGGCCTGGAAGAACAATCATGTCACCATCAATTCCTTTAATTTTCTGAAGTGTGTCAAATAGAATATCAGACCAGGCATCGACCTGGCCTCCCAGGTCCGGACGACCAACTGATTGAATGAAAATGGAGTCACCGGAAATGAAATATTTCCCGTCGATGATAAAAGAAGTGCTTCCCGGAGTATGCCCGGGGGTGAAAAAAACAGTGACCTCGGGGCCATTCCCGGGAAAAGAATAAGTTTCTCCGTCCTGTACAGGGCTGTAGGATATTTTTGACGTACCAAAGTCATTCCCGTGTGCAAGAAACTCTACTCCTGCTGTTTCGGAGAGAACTCTGCTGCCGGAGATATAATCAGCCTGAAGATGTGTTTCAAATGTTTTGACTATCTTGCAGTCGTTTTCCCTGGCAAATTCAAGGTAGAATGCACTGTTTCTTGACGGGTCAAAGAGCATCATCTCTTTTTCATATTTGAGCCCATAACTGCAGGACGCTTTACCGGGTCGAATGAACTGAAAGAGCTGAAAGCTTTCATCCGGGTTGAGCAGCATCGGTACAAGTAGGTTGCCCCATGATTTGATGCCGTCCTCCAGGTAGCCTATGTCGTCGATGCCGTGTTTTTCTAAAATTTCTGCGACAAATTTGGCTGAGCCTTCTTTGGCACATACAATTCGAATAGGTTTATCCCTTGGAACTTTTGCCACACACTCATCTTCTATTTCCATAAAATCAAAGTACGAGACATTCAGCATTTCGAAGAGAAATGGGGATTCTACCTGAAATCTGCCGAAATCTTTGGAATTTCTGACGTCAAGCAAGAGAAAATCCTGTCTTTCTGTGAGCCAGGAATAGAGGTCTTTAGCCGGATATTTAAAAATACTCATATAGTCTCCTTTTTACTCTCGACACTCTCCAGTACATGTTTGCCAATTCTCCGGCCCATTTCTATACATTCGTCCAGGTGTGCAGAATCCGGGACATACTTTAACCGGAGTCCTTCTTCGATAACATCAATTTTCATATCTTTGAGAGCAGTATTCATGAGGTTGACGGCTTCACCGCTCCAGCCAAAAGAGCCAAAAGATGCACCAAATTTGTTTGTCGGTTTCAAGCCGCGCATATACATGAGAAAACCTGCCATACGAGGGAGCAATCCATTGTTCAAGGTGGAGCAGCCAAGAATTACTGTATTGGCGTTAAGAACATCAGTCATTACATCACTTCTATGGTGGACCTTAAGGTTGATTAATTTGGCACTGAGTCCGGTTTCTTTGAGTCCGGCTGCAACTGCATGGGCCATTTTTTCCGTTGAGTGCCACATGGAGTCATAGATAATCAGGGCCTTTTTACCAGCCTTGTTTTGAGACCAGTTATCGTAAGCTTCAAGAATTTTGTCAATGTGGGTACGCCAGATAACACCATGATCCGGCGCTATCATTTTTATGTCAAGATTCATTTCAGCCACATTTTTAAGAAGTTTACGAATGAGTGGTGAAAAAAGATAGAGAATATTGGCATAATATTTGGCGCTTTCGATCATTACATCAGAGAGAGGGACCTCGTCGTCAAATCGCTCAGTTGTTGCATAGTGCTGGCCAAAGGCGTCACTGGAAAAAAGGATGCCATCTTCCTTGATAAAGGAGAACATGGAGTCCGGCCAGTGCAGCATTCTTGTTTCAATAAAGTGTACTGTTCGTTTACCAAGACTGATTTCGTCACCTGTTTTAACAACCTCAAATGGCCAGTCTTCGCGGTGAAAATGGCTGATAATTGTTTTTTTCCCCATTGGAGAACAGAATATTTTTTCCGGTTTCACCAGCTCGATCATGTCTGGAAGAGACCCTGAATGGTCAAGTTCAACATGGTTGACTATGATATAGTCGATTTTTTCCGGGTCTATAATCGCACGGATGTTGCGAAGAAGTTCATCTTTATGGGTTCGTTTAACTGTATCAATGAGGGTTATTTTTTTGTCAATAATGAGAAAAGCATTGTATGTAGTTCCTTTATAGGTAGAGTAACCGTGAAAATCTCGGACATCCCAGTCTATTGCTCCAACTGAGTAGATTCCTTTGGCAAGTTCTGTGGTATTCATTTTGGGGGCTCCATTGTACGTTGAGGTTGTTGTCTCTATATTTTTGAAAATGGCTAAATATATTTACTTTTGAAATGCAGAATTTAAATATATCATATAATAATTGACCAGACTATGTATTACAATGAAAGGATAATCAAACTATCTATGAAGGAATAAAAACTCCCGAGTATAGCTGAAAAATGAAAAAATATCCATCGATTGATTTAGGCAGGTGTAACGAATGCATGGGGTGTGTTGAAGTAGCTCCGAGTGTTTTCAGGTATAATGCATCTAACGGTTTTATGGAAGTAGTGGAGTTAGAAGAATACCCTCTGGAAGATGTAGAAGAGGCGATTAAGAACTGTCCCGAAGATTGTATCAGCTGGGAAGGCTAGTACTGCCTATTACCCATTAATTTGGTT
>JAOZLO010000497.1:938-3008 GCA_029934775.1 Desulfocapsaceae bacterium | reverse complement strand
TCATTGCCGCCTACTACTCAGACTCGGACGGCAATTTGCTCTCTTTGCCGTGGAACAGTTCGACACCGATTCTTTTTTGGAACAAGGCCGCTTTTGTCAAAGCAGGTCTCGATCCGGAAAGCCCTCCCAAAACCTGGGAAGAGATGTATCAGATGTCGAAGCAAATCGTTAGCAGCGGTGCGGCGAAATATGGCTTTGGGATTGGCTGGCAGTTCTGGGTCCTTGAAAATCTTGGTGCCTGGCACAATGTGGAACTGTCAACGAATGGCAACGGCTTTGAGGACATTGATTCCAAACTGGCCATGGACAAACCTTTCTTCGTCAAAATGGTACAGGCCTTTGCTGACTGGCAGAGTGAAAATGTCTTCAAATACAGCGGCCGCCTGGGAAAACCCAATAAGCTGTTTACCGGTGGTGAATGTGCCATGGTCATCAACTCTTCTGCTTACTACGGAGGCTTTAAAGCAACGGTTGAATTCGGGGCGGAAAACCTTGGACAAACCTACCTGCCTTATTGGGCCTCTGAAGTATCTGCCCCGCAAAATACGTTCATTGGCGGTGCTACGCTTTGGGTTTTTTCGGGCCATGAAAAAGCAGAGTATGATGGAGTTGCAGATTACTTTTCTTATCTGTCCAAGGCTGAGGTGCAAATGGACTGGCACTTAAGTACGGGGTATATTCCGATCACAAACGCCGCCTATGAACTTACGAAAGCTGATGGATATTACAAGCGCAACCCAGGTGCTGACATTGCAATTCTACAAGTCGCCCTTAATCCTCCGACGCAGCATTCCCGTGGCCACCGGCTGGTTACTTTGATGCAGATCGGTGATATCATGAACAATGAACTTGAAGCAGTCTGGGCCGGCGACAAGACGGCCGAACAAGCATTGAGCGATGGGGTTGCAGAAGCCAACACTCTTAATCAGAAAGCTGTTCGCTCGCTCAAGTAAAAAACAGTTCTGGGAGGGTTTATATTCTCCCAGAAAACTAATCAATGGCTTTAGACATAGTGGACAGAAAACGACGTGAAACCCACTTTTCAGCATAATTCTATCCTGCCCTTTATTTTGGTGGCTCCGATCGTCGGAATTACACTGATCTTTTTTGTCTGGCCGTCTATGTGGGCCATCTATGAGGCATTCTTTCTTGCTGATCCTTTTGGGCTGGCACGCCAGTTTGTCTGGTTCGATAACTTCAAATTCGTTCTGAGCAATCCGAACTACTTTAATTCCGTAAAAGTCACAGCACTCTTTACATTTACGACGGTAGCCTCAGCACTTTCCCTCGCTTTGCTGCTGGCAGTTATGGTCGATGCTATTATCAAGGGTTCCTTTCTATTTAAAACTGCGTTGATCTGGCCCTACGCTGTTGCACCTGCAGTTTCCGGTGTTCTGTGGATGTTCCTGCTTGATCCCCCTTCAGGTTTCCTGGCCCGCCAGTTGATCTATCTGGGAATTGACTGGAATCCGGCCTTGAATGGTGGCCAGGCGCTTACGATTGTAACTTTGGCAGCAGTTGCCATACAATTTTATATTTTTTCTGGCGGGTCTTCAGGCTATCCCAAAATCTCTGCACGAAGCAGCGTTAGTAGACGGCGCGAGTTTTGCACAGCGATACTGGACCATCGTATTCCCTCTGCTCGCCCCGATTACCTTCTTTCTGGTAGTTGTAAATACAATATTTGTGCTCTTTGACACATTTGGTATCATCCATGCCGTAACAGATGGTGGCCCGGCACGTGCTACAGAGACTTTGGTTTACAAGGTTTTTCGTGACGGGTTTTTAATGGGTGACATCGGGTCATCTTCTGCACAGTCTGTCCTTTTGATGCTGTTTGTGATTCTACTCACATATGTGCAGTTTCGGTTTATTGAGCGAAAAATTCATTACTAAGAACTAACAAAAATGATTGGTGTCTCACGAAATATGCGCCTGGTTGCCTATGGCATTCTGATACTGGCTACTCTGGTAATCCTTCTGCCGCTCTATGTTGGGGTTGTCGGCTCTACCCACAGCTTCAAAATCCTTGCCAACGAGGCACCATCTTGGTTTGGAGATCAGGGCCGC
>JAOZLO010000497.1:0-928 GCA_029934775.1 Desulfocapsaceae bacterium | reverse complement strand
GTTCTAAAGGACGGTCTTTACGGTATTCCGGTTTCAACCATGTTGTTTAACAGCATAATCATGGCACTGGGGATTGCCATTGGAAAAATCATCATCTCTTTTCTAGGGTCGTTCGCAATTGTCTATTTCAGATTTCCTGGCCGAGGCCTGTGTTTTTCGATTATTTTTCTGACACTGATGCTGCCTGTTGAGGTTCGGATTTTCCCAACCTATCAGGTTGTTTCTAGCTTAAACATGCTTGACACCTATCCCGGGTTAATCCTGCCGCTGACGGCATCTGCGACTGCAGTTTTCCTTTTTCGTCAGTTCTTCATGACCATTCCTGGTGAGATAATGCAGGCGGCACAGGTCGATGGAGCAGGACCACTTCGTTTCATGGTCGATATTCTTCTACCGCTATCGCGAACTAATATCGCTGCTCTGTTTGTGATCCTCTTCCTTTATGGCTGGAATCAATACCTCTGGCCGCTTCTCATTACTACGGAAGAAAATATGTACACGATCGTAATGGGCATTAGCCGGGCTGCGAACGTTGCTGAAACGCCACCGGAATGGAACCTAGTACTGGCAACCGTAGTGCTGGCAATCCTACCGCCAGTTATTGTAATACTGGTGATGCAAAAGCAGTTTGTTAAGGGTTTAATTGAACAAGAGAAGTAGGTGATGAAATGGCAAGTGTAGAATTCAGGGAATTACGAAAAAGCTACGGCGAAACAGAGGTCATCCACGGTTTATCAATGACAATAGAAGATGGTGAATTAGTGGTTATTGTCGGGGCTTCGGGCTGTGGAAAATCTACAGTCCTGCGGATGGTTGCCGGTCTTGAGGAGATTTCGAGCGGTGAAATTCTGATCGATGACACTGTCGTTAATCAATTGACCCCAAAGGAACGTGATATTGCCATGGTATTTCAGAACTATGCGCTCTA
>JAOZLO010000496.1 GCA_029934775.1 Desulfocapsaceae bacterium | reverse complement strand
ACCGGACAATCGGGGATTCCCATATAATTATTACCCATTTCTGGCCATTGCTGATCATCTTCAGTGGTTTCATGGGAGCAATTTTTGGGGCAATTGTGGGATTGCCGGCACTGAGGTTAAAACATCTTTATCTTGCCATCGCCACCCTCTCCTTTCAAATGATTTTCCAGTGGGTCATCAATTTCATGTCCTTTTTCAACCAGGGACAGACCATTTTTGTCGGTAGGGTTTTCTGGTTCACTGGAAAAGTTGGTCGCAAGGATCATTATGTATTCTGGTATTTTGTGATTTTAACTGTCGTGGTTTTGCTGGGATTTGGCATCCGAAATCTGCTGAAAACCAGATATGGAAGAAGCCTCATTGCTGTCAGAGATAATGATCGTGCTGCAGATGCAATGGGAATGAATCCAGGTCTCACAAAAGTGTATGCCTTTGCTCTATCCGGTTTTTTTGCAGGGGTCGCCGGTGCCCTGCATGCCTACCTTTACAGGGGGGTAGGCTTTGAATCCTTCACCCTTCATGAATCCATCTCCTACCTGGCCATGGCCATTGTCGGAGGACTGGGCACCTTAAATGGATCCTTCTGGGGACCGGTTGCCATAAAATTTCTGGATCTGAAAGTTGAAAACCTCGCTGAAACTGTGGGCCAATACATGCCTTCAAGTATGAATCTGGCAACGGCACTGAAGCCTTTTACATTTGGCCTGGTTATTGTGCTCTTTTTAATGTTTGAACCAAGAGGAATTGCAAACTGGTGGAGAATTGTTAAATCGTATACCAAGAAGTGGCCATACCGGTATTAGTACCTTACTCCTGTAACCCTGTTATAAGAAACGAGAATCCGGGGGAAGTATTTGAAATTATGTAGTCCCATATACCACCAAGGTACTTATACCCCCTTGTGGGGTGCTAGTGCCTTACTCCATGAAAGCTGCAATAAAAAACAAGAAACCATGGAGACAGTATTGGAATCAGAAATTCAAGGATACCACCATGGCACTTATACCCCCTTGTGGGGTGTAGTACCTTACTTCTGAACCACTATCATAGAATTTGTTTTATAAGGATAAATTTTAGAGCATAACGCTGGTATTTATTGGAAAGACTATTTTTCAAGACGGCTTTGAGTATTTCGATAAATTTAATCCCCAGGTATATACATCATATTCCAGGGATTAGATTTAGAGATAAATGAAGAGTTAGGTCAAAAGGTCATTTATGGACTGACACTAACTAACCTGAAATTCAAAAGTGAGAGGAAACATGAAAAACAAAAAGGTATTATTTTTAAACGTCTTACTGGCTCTGATGGTAATGGTTGCATTTACTGTTTCGGCAAACGCCGGCGGAAAAGTCTACAAGCTAGGTATGTCTCTCGCAATCACTGGACCTACTTCTGATGCAGGCAACCCATACGCCAAAGGTACTGAAGATTATTTCAAATTTGTAAATGAAACCAAGATACTTGGGGATGATACGATTGACTGTACAATAAGGGACGATCAGTATAAAACCGATATCACCAAAAGGAATTTTGAAGAGTATCTTGATGATGGCATTGTCATGTATCTCAACTATTCTACCGGCAGCACATTAGGGTTAAAGAGGGATTTTGAAGAAGAGCAGATTGCAGTCCTTCCTGCTTCCTATCATGCAGGTAATCTTGATGACTCAAATTATATCTTCCTGCCTGTCGCCTCTTATTCAGAACAACTCGTTGCTCTTTCAGAGTATGTTGTAAATAACCACAAAGGATCAGGAATAGCGAAAGTTGCCTTGTTTGTCCACCCATCCGCATTTGGCCGCGGACCTGTAGCTGATGTTAAAAAATCAGTTGCAGCAGGACTGAACATGGAAGTCGTGGAAGTAGTAGAACATGGTAAGGATCTTGATAACACCGCCATGTTAAAGAGATTGAAGAGTAAAGGTGTTCAGTATGTTCTCAGTCATACAGTACAGTCTCCCGTTGCAACAATGCTGAAAGATTCTGCACGCCTTGGCCTTACTGCTGGTTCTTATGGTGAAGAAGGTAAAATGACTTTTCTTGGTGTTCATTACACAGGTGGAAATGACCTGATTGCCCTTGCCGCAGATGCCTGCGAAGGATACGTCTGGATCGATTCATTTAACCTAACTTCAGAAAAAAACGAGGGAACCACCAAACAACTGGCTCTGGCCAAAAGATATGGTCGTGATGATAAAGCTGCAAACTCCCATAATTACGCAGCAGGCATCATGGTGGCCCAGGTAACAACAGAGGCTATCAGAAGAGCCAAGGCTGCTGGTCTTGAGATCAATAAAGCAAATCTCTACAAAACCTTGAATGATATGAATGGTAAAAATGCTTATCAGCCTTATACAACGATCGGACCAGTTACTTACTCAAAAACTGATCGTGCCGGTGTTGATATGCTCCAGATTTACAGTGTACAGAGTGGTGCATTCAAGAAAGTCGGTGAACCTATTCAGTCTGAATACATGAAAAAAATTAAGTAAATTTAATTATTTGTTACGATAAACCTCAACTTACCGAAAACTGTCTTTTTGTACGCCCTGTTTTCGGTAAGTTAGGTAGAAACAAAGAAATAACCTATGGAAAATAATCTGCTTGAAGTCAATAATATTGAAGTTGTCTATAATGATATCATTCAAGTACTGCGAGGCGTCAGCCTGCACGTACCAAAAGGAAGTATTGTCGCTTTACTTGGAACAAACGGTGCAGGCAAAACAACCACATTAAGAGCTATCAGTGGTCTTCTCAAACCTGAAAACGGTGCCATCAAAGAAGGTTATATTAAATTTGACGGTACGGACACAACAAAACTGCTTGGAACAGATGTCGTGAAATTAGGTTCTGTTATGGTACCTGAGGGCAGGCGTGTTTTTAAACACCTGACGGTAAATGAAAATATCCTTGTTGGGTCTATTACCAGAAAAGACGGGTCAAAGAAAATCCGTGAAGACAACGATATGATGTACAAACATTTTCCGAGGCTTTCAAAAGTAAC
>JAOZLO010000495.1 GCA_029934775.1 Desulfocapsaceae bacterium | reverse complement strand
ATTCAAATATATGCAGTTCAGGAAAAGAACGGAGCATTTCTGTTAAATCAACTCGTAATTTCCCACATAACTGCCTGGTCCTCTGTTGGTAATCACCGTCTTGAAGAGCTTTTATACCAACAGCTTGTGCCAGACTGTTGACAGTCCAAGGAGGAAGGTTTTCTCGAACCAGATCTGCTATGGCTGGTGGAAAAACTCCGTAACCAAGGCGTAAGCCGGGGACGGCATAAAACTTCGTCATTGAGTTTAATGTGATAATATTTTGTGCACATGCTGCCAGTGACAACCCTTCGTCGGAAAAATCGAGAAAAGCTTCATCAAACATAAAAAAGGATCCAGGAAATTCTCTGGCCAGAGATAATAATTGTTCTCTGTCACAACTTGTCCCTGTTGGATTATTGGGTGTTCCGATAACAACCAGGTCATCTTGCTGAATAGAACTTCTTACTTTATCCAATCTCAGTTGAAAACCTTCATTCTCTAGAAGATTTAATGTAACAACCTTCAATCCGCCAAGGTTTGCAGCCCTGACGTAATCAATATAAGATGGTACGGGAATAAGAGCTCTTTTGACTGAAAGCACCCTTGAAATTACATAGAGAAGCTCAGTTGTTCCATTGGCTGCAACGATACATTCCTCGTTGATTCCAGTATGTTCAGAAATAGCCTGGATAAACTCCAGGTTATCCGGATCAGGATAATGAGCAACCTTTTCAAGAGTAGAACTCAGAAGACCACGAAGCCATTCTGGAGGTCCCAGAGGGTTGATATTCGCACTGAAATCAAGAATTTTCCTGCCCTGTTTGTTTTTACGAGCAACATTATAAATATTGCCACCATGTTCAAATATTTTCATGCTTTCAATAAAAGGTTATTGTTTATCTTAACTATAATCTGTCGGCAGTGTCCGGTTTAGATTTCTGCAGTAGGACAAATGAGTTGTTTTCTGAGTGTCTTTCAGTAAGTTCTGAGAACAAGTCGTAAAACTCAAAAGAGCGTTGCAAATGATAGAGCAGTCACAAGTTCTGCAATTTCACAGCTCGCCCCCAGGGTATCACCTGTTGCTCCACCAAGTTTTGCATTACACCACTTTGTGAAAAATAAAATAGTTAAAGACAGAGTAACAGTGAGGATCAGGAGTACTTCGGAGGCAAATAAAACGAGCACAATCAGCAGAACAAAGAGTGACATTATCGCTGGTTTTCTGCTGTTACCTGAATAAAAAAGTTGCCCCAGTCCACCTTCTTTACGTGCATATTGTTGTATTGCCATGACGAATACAATTGTACAACGTCCGACCAATGGCATAAAAAAGACAGATAGACAAAATATCTCCCTGTCCATTGAACTGATTGCTGCATATTTTCCAAGCAAAATAAACACAATGGCAACAACCCCCATTGCACCAGTACGACTGTCTTTCATGATTGCCAGAGCCTTCTCTTTTGGCCTGGAACTGAGCAATCCATCCGCACTGTCTGCAACCCCGTCCAGATGCAGACAACCGGAAATAGCTGCCAGGGAAAAAAGCATAACTACGGCTGCTACCTGAGTCGGTAAAAATGCAGACAAGATAATGGCCAGAATATAATTTGCTGATCCAATCAGGAGGCCGACTGCAGAAAAATAATAGAGGCTTTTGTTGAAGTATTTTTCATCATCTCTTACATGCCAGGATAAAGGTATCAAGGTAAGAAATCGAATTGCTGTAGTCAAAGGAACAAGAAAAGATTTCAACGGTTTACTCCGCAGGCCCATCGTTTGGAAATCATTTATGGCTGTTTGAAATAATTCAAGCAGACTATTTATCCGCTCCGGCGACTGCAGCTTCTTCAAAGGTTGCAACTTCCGTTAAAATGGCCACTGCACCTTCTACAAGATTCATTGCCACTGCTGCCCCTGTACCTTCTCCAAGGCGAAAATTGAGATCAAGTAACGGTCTTCTGCATCCAAGAAAATCCTGCATTATCTTATGTCCCTGCTCAACCGACAGATGTGAAAAGATGAGATAATCTCTAACGAAAGGTTCAAGTTTATAGGCTATAAGTGCCCCTGCCGTGGAGATAAATCCATCTATAACCACGGGTTTTCGATTTGCTGCTGCGCCAAGGATCAGCCCAGCGATTCCACCAATCTCAAACCCTCCAACTTTGGCAAGTATATCCAGCCCATCATTTTTGTCGATTCTGTTTGTCTCTAAAGCTTTCTTTATTACAGAGACCTTATGATCAAGCTGCTTATCATCCAGACCTGTCCCTCTGCCCGTCAATTCCTCAACTGATTTTCCTGTGCAAACTGCAGCAATTGCAGTGGACGGAGTAGTATTGCCAATACCCATATCCCCCGTGCCAAAAAGATCAATCCGGGATGACAGATCGTTGGCGATATCAATTCCGGATTCAACTGCCCTTCTGGCCATAGTTTTGCTCATTGCAGGACCAACAGCAATGTTGTCTGTTCCCAACCCAACTTTTTTGTTAATTATCTTCCCGGCAGTGGCCAGATCGTTCAAATCAGCAGCTACTCCCATATCCACAACGTGTACTTCTGCTCCAACCTGTCGAGCCAGGGCATTGATTCCTGCACCTCCGTTTACAAAATTATAAACCATCTGGGGAGTGACCTCACTGGGGACTTTCGAAACATTCTCTACCACCACTCCATGGTCACCGGCCATAGTAATAATAGCCTTCCTTTTAACAGCAGGTGTCATCGTCCCTGTTATTCCGGCAATGTCTATGGCAAGATCCATCAAATCCCCAAGAGACCAAGGGGGCATCGCCAGTTTGTTAAGGCGATTTTCTGCTTCACTTCTCAGCTCTGAATTTTGCGGGTATATTTTTTTTACGGTTCTTTCAAGTAAACTCATCAGATATGTTCCAGTTGTAATTTAATGGACTATGCCTTATTTGTTCCCAGCTCCTTAATTCCCAGGCAGGGTATATACTATTTTTTAATCGCAAGAGGTATACCACAAGATACAAGGACCACCTCATCAGCAATTTTTCT
>JAOZLO010000494.1 GCA_029934775.1 Desulfocapsaceae bacterium | reverse complement strand
AAGATAGCGCGAGAGTAGTCATAATCGGAGGCGGTATTATCGGCTGTAGTGTAGCATATCATCTAACCAAGATGGGTTGGAAAGATACCGTCCTTATAGAAAAAGGTGAGTTGACCAGTGGTTCCACCTGGCACGCAGCCGGGCTGGTGGGGCAATTTCGGAATGATCGAAACTTGACCAGAATGCTGCAGTATAGTGTGTCACTGTATCAAGAGCTGGAAAAAGAGACCGGTTTAACTACAGGATGGAAACAAACAGGCTGTCTGCACTTAGCTAAAACCAAAGCTCGGATGTACGAATTGAAGGGAGGAGCAACTACAGCCCGCAGTTTTGGCATGGAAATGAATATGATCTCCCCCAAAGAGGCATATGAGTTATGCCCGATTATCTCTTATGACGACGTTATTGGAGCTGCTTATATGCCGACAGACGGGCAGGCGGATCCAGCTGGGATTACCCAGGCTATGGCTAAAGGAGCTAGAAACCGGGGTGCTACATTTTATGAAAGAACCTTGGTGACAGGATTTGATATCAAAAACAAACGTGTTCAGGCGGTAAAGACCGACAAGGGTAATATTAAATGTGACATTGTTGTTAATTGCTGTGGTATGTGGGGATACCAGGTCGGTAAAATGTTGGGAGTTAATGTGCCGCTGGTACCTTTCCAGCACCAGTTCCTGGTTTCAGAGCCTATTCCTAATATGCCCACCGATATCCCTACGATTCGTGATAAAGATAACCTCATCTACTATAAAGAAGAAGTTGGTGGGCTGGTTATGGGAGGATATGAGCGTAATGGGATACCCTGGGCTACAGATGGAGTGGCCAATGATTTTATCTCACAACTTCTGGAACCAGATTACGATCATTTTGAATCCATCTCCACCCCCGCCCAACAGCGCACACCATGCCTTGGAGAAGCCGGCATTGCGCGACTGGTGAATGGGCCTGAAGCGTTTACCCCCGATGGCGATGCGATTATGGGACCGGCACCGGAACTGGATAACTGCTTTGTTGCAACCGGGTTTAATGCGTTTGGGATTGCAGCTGGTGGCGGAGCTGGAAAGATGATGGCGGAGTGGATTATTGAAGGTGCACCCAGTTTAAATATCTGGCCATTGGATATCAGGCGTTTTGGCTCCTATCACCGCAGCCGAAAATACTGTGTGGATCGAACATATGAGGCATACGGAAAACATTATACCATTCACTGGCCATCCGAGGAACACGATTCTGCCAGAGGTATCAGGAGAAGCCCACTTTATCAGATTCTGAAGGATAAAGGTGCTGTCTTCGGTGCCAAATATGGGTGGGAAAGAGCGAACTGGTTTGCTCCCGAAGGAGTGGAGCCTAAAGATGAGCTCAACTTTGAAATGCCCAATTGGTTCAAGTATGTTGGGGCGGAACATAAAGCGGCCCGTGAAAATGTCGTGCTGATCGACCAGACACCGTTCAGTAAAATTGAAGTTGAGGGTCCCGGTGCACTTAAATTTTTGAATTATGTTGCTGCAAATGAAATCGATAAACCAGTTGGAAGTGTAACTTATACACAGCTGTGTAACGAAAAGGGCAATGTTGAGTCCGATATCACGATTGCCAGAATTGAAGATCAAAAATTTTTAATAGTTACTGGTACAGCATTTGGTCTTCATGATATAGAATGGCTTAAAAAATTTCTTCCGGATGACCATTCGGTCTATTTAAGGGATGCCTCATCAGCTTATGGTGTGATTAATGTTATAGGGCCAAAATCAAGGAAATTATTAGAAAAAGTATCACCAGATGATGTCAGCAATGAAGGGTTTAAATTCAGTACCTGCAAAAATCTGACAATTGGCTATGCACCTGTGGTTGCTCTTCGCGTCACCTATGTCGGTGAACTTGGCTATGAACTTTATATTCCAACGGAATATGCCTGTCATGTATATGAATCCTTATGGGATGCCGGACAGGAGTTTTCTGTTCAAAATGCCGGTTATCGAGCCATCGATTCTCTCCATCTGGAAAAAGGCTATTGTTATTGGGGATCTGAATTATCTCCTGAATTTAATCCGTACGAAGCTGGCCTGGGGTTTTGTGTAAAGCTTGAGAAAGAATCATTTATCGGCAAGGAAGCGTTGGCTATAATTAAAACGGAAAAAACCAAATTGGGATTGTACACATTTACTTTGATAACAGATAAGCCGGTCAGAATGAGAGGCAGCGAACCTATTTTGTATAAAGGAGAGGTGCTGGGTGTAACGACCAGTGCTGGATATAGCCATACATTTGGGAAAAATGTTTGTTACGGGTACCTCGCCAGAGACCAGGCTGGTTTTGGTGATGAGTATGAAATAGAGGTGTATAAGAAAACGTATAAGGCCAGGCTTGAAAAAAACAGGGCTTTATACGATCCAAAGCGAGAGAAAATTCTTATGTAAGCCTATTTAATCCATGGATGATTCGTTGTTATTCTTGAGAAGGCAATACAACGAATCACCCTTTTTTTCCATATCCGCTATGCACAATTCAATGAAAAGGGAGAAAAATGATAACTGAAGCATTGACAAAAGCGATTAATCTGCCCTGTTGGAAGGGGGCGGTTTATCCCCAGCCATTAACAGGGGGTATCACTAATATAAATTTTGTTGTTGAGGATGAAGGCAAAAAATACGTTATTCGAGTTGCCGATGATATTGTTCTTCATCAGGTGATGCGATTTAACGAACTTGCCGCCAGTAAAGCGGCCTGTAGTGCTGGGATATCACCTGATGTTACCTATTCTGAACCTGGTGTTCTTGTTTTACAGTTTATTGAGGGAAAGACACTGGCTGCTGGAGATATTCAAAAACGGGATATGCTTGAACGTGTCGTACCGGTTCTTCAGGCTTGCCACAGGGATGTAAAAAAACACATCCGAGGTCCAGCGTTAGCCTTCTGGGTATTTCATGTGGTGAATGATTATGCATTAACATTAAAGGACGCGAAGAGTCGGATGGTTGACCAGCTCCCGGCTTTACTGGACGCAGCTG
>JAOZLO010000076.1 GCA_029934775.1 Desulfocapsaceae bacterium | reverse complement strand
GCCGGGTAGAGAGATTTGTGTGACTGCCAGAAGTCCAGATCGCAGGGGTAGGAGTTGGCCAGAACTATGTCCGGTGTCTCATGAAACGGTACTCCGTAAATATCTTTTGCAAGTTCTATGGCCGAGTTGAAGGCACTGCGCATATCACCGTAAAACAACCCGACAACACCACCCTGGCTATCCATTACCACGTTAAATATGGTGCGCATACCTACCCGGTCAGCCATGTCATCCATATCACGACGGACAGGGTTATCAGCGATCCCCAGAAAAGAATCTCCCCCTTCACTGCAGGATAATATATGTGTTTCAGCTGTTGTACTTGCTCCACTGACTCCTGGTTGGATAATCTTTGAAGAACCTGAAAATCCAGGGATATGATGGGGGACGACGGCACCGATACCTATAACCACATCTGCCTCAACTACTGCACGGTTTACCACCAGTGGTGTTCCATGGTCAGAAGTTCCCAGATCTACCAGGGAGGCGGGATCCTGCCACTCATGATTGAAGACACGAATTCGTCGAAAAACCTGTTCACCAACTTTGTTCTTCATTTCTTTGTCGGTCATATAGCGGTGGGTACCGAGAGCCATGATGCAGCTGATCTGTCCATCAGGAACTCCGGCCCTGTTCAGTCGCTCCAGCAGTGGAGGAATGATGCGGTCTGAAGGAGTCAGCCGGGTATTGTCGTCGCTGACGATAATAACCCGGTCCAGGGGTTTGACCCACTGGTCCAGTGGAGCCTGATCTATGGGGTGATCCAGACTATTATCTATTGCAGCTGTAAGGTTATTCAACGGAGTAGAGGGTCTGGGGCTGAGCACCTCAATAAGATTTTTTCCAGGGACTGAGAAACTGAGCGATTTACCGTCGAAGGGTATGGTTATGTTGGTCACTGACATCAATCTCCAAAAGAATTTGGAATGAACATGACAATATCGGGGACATACGTCATAAGCACCAGTATTGCAATCATGACAGCCAGGAATGGTGAGATAAACTTGATGATTTCAGAGAGCTGAATTTTTGCGATATTGCATGAAATAAACAGGCAGATACCCAGTGGCGGGGTGAGCATACCAATGGCAAGAGCAGTCACCATGATCACACCAAAATGAACAGGATCGATGCCGAACTGTTTGATCACGGGTAAAAAGACAGGGGTAAGGATGATGAGCGAGGCAGAAGTCTCCATGAAGGTCCCGATCACAAGCAGGCACATCAGAATGAGTGCGTAGAGCACGGATGGAGAACTGGTAAGGCTGACCAGGTAGGCTGCGACATTTTGAGGTACTCGTTCTGCAGTCAGAATCCAGCCAAAGATATTTGCGGTGGCGATAAGCAGCATCACAGTTGATGTGGAGATCGCAGCTTTTGCAAAAAGTCGAGGCAGGTCAGGGATTTTGAGCTCACGGTAGACACCAAAACCGATGATGGCACCGTATATCACGGCCACGACGGCAGCTTCTGTCGGGGTGAAAATACCACCTAGAATACCACCCAGGATAATGAGGGGCATCAGAAGCGCCCAGAAGGCTCCAATGAAGGTTTTTCCTATGATTTTAATACCAAGGAATGGATCTCGTTCGTAACCGGCGCGTTTTGCCAGAAAATAACTGGCGGTCATAAGGCCGCCTCCGATCAGTGCCCCGGGGATAAATCCACCCAAAAACATTTTGCCAATGGATACTCCCCCTACTACACCGTAGATGATCATGGGAATGGAAGGGGGAATTATGACGCCTATGGATCCACCGGCTGCCTGCACTGCAGCAGCAAAGCCCCTGTCATATCCTTTTCGAATCATGGCGGGAATCGATACTGCCCCAACGGCAGCAGTATCAGCGGCTGCTGCCCCGGAGATACCGGCAAAAAACATGGCTGCCACTACGGATACCATAGCAAGTCCGCCAGTGATAAATCCGACCAGGGCATGGGCAAAATTGAAAAGGCGGCGGGAAATTCCTCCTGACTCCATCAATTCACCTGCCAGCATGAAAAAAGGAATGGCCATCAGGGGAAAGGAGTCGGTTCCGGTAAACAACCGCTGGGCTGCCAGGGTGAGAGGCAGATCGGAGCCGAACTGCAGGGTCGCAACCGATGCTATGCCGAGGGAGAAAGCAATGGGGACACCTAATGTGAAGCAGATCAGCAGGGATATGAAGAGGATGGTTGTCATACCCGAACCTCCCTGTCCATGGTGCGGTTTTGGATGGCGGCTACCGTTATTCGTAATGAATTTATGAACATGAATATGGAGCCAACCGGTACAGCCATATAGGGATACTGCATGGAGATATGCATGGAGGGGGATTCCTGGAACTGGATAACCCCGAGAATTTTGAATCCCCAGTAGATAATCATGAGAAGAAAAATCTGTATGATCAGGTTGACAATTATCACGGCGATTCGATAGCTGCCGGCGGGCAGTATTTTTTCCATGAGATCTATGCCCAGATGAACCTGGTAACGAACACCTGCAGCAGCTCCCATAAAGGAAATCCAGACAAAGAGGTAGCGTGACGCTTCTTCTGACCAGGACAGCGGGTTGTTGAGAATAAAACGGTACCATACCTGGGCTGAAACGATAACCACCATTCCGGCCATCAGCAGGGCCAGGAACCAGTTGATACAACGGTCCATGGTTTCAAATAGAGTTTTAAAAAACACGGCAGCCTGCCTTTTTGTTCAGAGTTATGTTTGTTGATGGGAATGACTTTTTTACTGCGGTGATCGGCTATATTGGCCTGAGCAGGAGATTATCAGATAATCTCCTGTCCCGTCAGGCCGATATAGGAGCTGCCGTAATTGCCTTTCGCAATTTATTTAGCAGCAGCTATAGCTGCATCAATCAGCTTCTGTCCTTCTTCTGCATTGCCACCACCAATAGCCTTAATGACTTTTGGATTACTGTAAACGGACGCAACGGCTTTGGCAAATGGTGCCTTGTCCGGGTGGGTTATTATCATTCCTTCCTTCTCGCATGCTGCTTCAAGTTCCTGATCGGCTTTGAGGGAAAGGCCGCGCTCGAAGTCACGAGCCTGGGCTGCTGCATCGGCTACGATTTTCTGGTTTTTTGGGCTCAGGTTTTTCCAGGTCGCCTCGCTTATCAGCAATACTGCTGGAGAGTAAAAATGGCCTGTCATTGCAAGATATTTCTGGACTTCGAAAAAACGGGAGGAATGGATTACCGCCAGAGGATTTTCCTGGGCGTCAACGGTTTTCTGCTCCAGAGCCGTGTAAAGTTCACCAAAGGCCATGGGCAGTGGACTGGCTCCCATTGCCTTCATGGTGAGGATAAAAACATCGTCTTCCATTACGCGGATCTTAACGCCTTTCATATCGGCCGGGCTATTGACTGGGCGCTTTGAATTAGTGATATTGCGAAATCCGTTTTCAAACCAGCCGAGGGAACGAAGGCCGACTTTGACAAAACGGTCTGCAATCTGGGTGCCGATTTCACCGTCCAGAACACGGTAGCAGGATTCGCGGTCTTTAAAGAGAAATGGCAGGTTGAATAGTTTTACCTGGGGAACGAATCCACCCATGGGACCGGTGGAAGTCAGAGTCATCTCAAGGGATCCAAGCTGTAATCCCTCGACCATATCGCGTTCGGAGCCGAGCTGAGCTGCCGGAAACACCTGGACTTCGATCTCACCACCAGTCTTGTCAGCTACGATTTTTGCGAAATGATCCGCAGCCTGATTGTAGATGTGGGTAGGCTGGGTTGAGGTGCCTAATTTCAAAATAGTTTTGGCGTAGGCTGCCGGTGCAGCGACCAGTGCCAGGAAAAGTGAGAAAACGATAACTGTTAACAACTTTTTTTGCATGACTGTCTCCTTGGTGTAAAAAATATTAATACGTGTTTGCCGTTACTTTTCCAGTCGTATTCTTTAAATACTGAGGATTGGAAATGTATTGGCACCTTGCGGCATAACCGTAATTTTTGGGGAATTACTGCCACATTTTCTATATGCAATTGCCAGGGCCTCTTCCATAGTGGCAACTCCCTGAACACCGGCATTTTCGGCTAATTTGATGTTCTTTTCCAGGGTAACCATTATGATAGTGCCTTGACTGGCATACTCTAATTGACGAACCGCGACCCAGCCCGAGATGAGAAAATTTTCACGAACAGCTTTTTCCATATCAAAGGCGGTTGGGTATGTGAACCAGTCGAAAAATTCACCCGGATCCTTAATATCAGGACACTCCGCCAGGATGATGGCAACCCCTCCAGGTTTCATGGCATAGACAGCATTGTCGATGGTCTTCTGGGACTGATAGAGGTTGATGTCCTTGGGGTAGCCTCCCGCAGAAGCGATGACGATATCGGCCTGAGCCTGAATTGTAACTCCGAATATCTTGTCAACCAGCTTGGTAGCCCGCTGCCACGCCGAGACCCAGTTGCCTGTAAAGATACCGGTAATGTCACCATCCAGATTAGGAACCACATTTACAATGAAGTCAGCTTTGAGGAATGCCGCCGCTTCCATCATGTCTTCATGGGCTGGATTTCCTTCAGTTTTCATATTGGCGGCCAGTGGGCTGGATCCATCGCCAAGGTTTTTTTCCATGGCCCACATATGGCTCTGCTGGATGGTTTTGAGTGATGACACACCGGGCAGGATACTTTTTCGCCCACCGCCATAGCCAACCATATAGTGGTAGATGACTCCTCCCGTTAAGATGACCCTGTCTGCCTCTGCCACTATGCGGTTAAAGGAAACCTCCGTTCCCCGACTGGTCTTTCCATAATAGACCATATTGTCTGAGTCCCAGGCATTGTGATTTATTACCCTGACTCGTTTGCAGACTGCTTCGGTACATAACTCCGCCAACTCTGTCTCTGTATTTTGACGATGGGCTCCAACGGCAATGATAACTGTTATGTCTTTATCGGCAATACCTGCCTCATTAAGGCTGTCAATCAGGACTGGCAGTGTCAATTCGTTATGCTGCCAGACGCGGGTAATGTCGCTGACCGTAATGGCAACTGTTTCACCTGGATTAACAATCTCACTGAGTGGTGGACTGTCTATGGGATGGGCCAGAGCATATCGATAGGCGGAGGCCAGATCTTCGGGTGGTGTATGGTTTTCTCCTACAAGTTCGTAGAGGAGCTGATCAGTAGGGATGGAAAAGAATGTTGTCCCTTTTCCGATTTTCAGCTCAAAATTTCTGTCTGTCATAATTACTTTCCCGGGAGTTTGTCCGCTTCACCATCAATCATTCGATAGACATGCTCTTGGCCTGGAAACTCTCCATTTCGTACTTCATCGATATAGGCCGCGAAGACTTTGCGATACTCCCCGGCCACGTCGCCGTACCGTTTGACGAATTTGGGCGTGAACGCCTGGAAAAGGCCTAGAATATCAGAACATATCATAACCTGCCCATCGCAATCTCCGGCACCGATACCATACACCGGGATGGGTAGATCTTCACAGATTATTTTTGTTACCTCCGGTGGCACTCCCTCTACAAGAAGAGAAAACGCGCCTGATTCGTATACCGCCCTGGCGTCTTCGATGATGGCTTTGGCATTTTCAGCAGTCCGTCCCTGGGCGCGGAATCCGCCCTGAGCTCCGGCGCTCTGGGGGGTGAGTCCCACATGTCCCATCACCAGCATGCCGCCATCACTTATGGCCCTGATAACAGATGCTACGCGGACTCCGCCTTCCAGCTTAATGCAGTCCACACCTGCATCTTTGTGAAATCTGACAGCATTTTTACACGCATCGGAGACACCTGTCTGGTAAGAGCCGAATGGCATGTCACCGATGATAAATGTATTGGGTGCTGCGCGACGTACAGCCTCTGTGTGGTATATACACTGATCCATAGTGACCGGAACAGTACCTGGATACCCGTAAACAGCCATCCCGAGACTGTCTCCAACCAGGAGCATGTCCATGCCGCTTTCCTCTGCCAGCTGGGCAGTGACGTAGTCGTAGGCCGTAATCCAGACGGCTTTCTGCCCGTCATCTTTCATTTTCTGCAGATCAAAACGCGTCAGTTTCTTTTTCAATGTAATTCTCCTCTGTTTTTGTCTCTTTTTATTATAATACGGAGATCATCGAAGGTGTCGAATTAACCTCTGAATTAATACTTTTCAACCGGTGCGAGTGTGATCGTAACACCCTTTTTTTCCAGAGATCTACGAATAGCCGGGGAGGGCGGGCTATCGGTGATGATCTCGAACGATTTTTCAAATTCGAAGGCATTAAAAAATGCGACTGCACCGAATTTTGAACCATCAGCAAGGACGATGACCTTTTCAGCAGCCATTGCCATATAACGTTTTATATAGGCGACTTCCAATGATGTGTCGCAGCATGCCGTTTTGGTAATGGCATGAATACCTATGAATGCAATATCTACATGGAGGTTCTGCAGAAAGCTCGTCCCCGGTTCTCCGAAAAGGGAATAGGAACCCTGTCTCAGGGAACCACCGCTGACAAGCAGATTGATAGAAGGTCCAGAAGCAAGTAACTCTGCGATACGAAGATCGTTGGTTACTGCAGTAAGCACCAGATTATTTTCTACAGCCTGGCGCGCTGCTTCGTAGACTGTTGAGCTGGAATCAAAAATAACACTCTGATTGTTATTGAGTCGGGACGCTGCCAGTCTGCCGATTGCCGCCTTTTCTCTTTGGGCAATTAAGGCGGCAGTCTGGTAATCAGGTTCAAAAGTTGTACCTTGGTTCGTTTTCAGAGTGGCTCCTCCATGGCTCCTCTGAATGATACCTGACTTGGCTATACTGGCCAGATCTCGCCGGATTGTCGGTAGGGAGACGCACACAGTCTCTGACAGTTCCTGTACAGAAATAAATCCCTTTAGCCGGATCAGCTCGATTATACGGCTGCGGCGTTGAACGGGGATTATATGTGAACTTTTTTGAGTGAAAGTCGTCAATATGGATCCTGAAATTTACAATTCTCGCGCATTTTAATCATAAATGATCATAGAAAGTCAAGTAAAATATTTTCCTTCATACTAATTGCTGCGTGTTATTTTCTGCTTTGTGTTAGGGGGGATTAAATACATTTTGGTGTTATTCAGATAACTTTTGGTATTTCTGACGATCCCTGGGAAGAACGGCTGGCTGAGAGATTCTCTGACAATTATTTAACTTCAAATATGGACGGCACCACAACCTGGTATTTTGCCAAAGATAAGATCAAAGTTTTACAGACGATCCTGAACATGGCGATTTCATAAGCCCCTCAGAAGACCCATACGACTGGAGGAGTTCAGAAAATGTAGGTCTTTGGCAGCCCGAATCTGGCATCAACAATCCCTGTCCAACTGGATTTAGAGTACCAACAAAAGAAGAATTCCTGGCAGAAATCGGCACATGGGATTCACAAGATGAAATCGGAGCTTTCAATTCTCCACTCAAGCTTGTTATGGCAGGGCAACGCCTTTTTCTTGTCAGGCTATTCTTGGCTTTCAAGAGATTGAAACACCATTATGTGCTGTTAGGTTTTTGAGGAATATTTTTAATTACATAGAGTAGTATTGTCAAATTTCAAGATGAATTGAATTTCAGTTGGATGGAATTGGCAATCCTAACTTTTGATCTTTGAGGCAGAATTAACATAGTGGGAAAATATTATGAGAACTCAAGGATCCGCTCACAAAGAGCCTGTTTATCATAAGCTGGGTTAACACCTTTTTGGGAAAACTACAAATCTGTATCGATTATCCGGGAAGAATCAGAGCTGGGACAGGGGGCAAAGTTTATTGTTGAGATCCCCTTGACCCAAGAAGATACGATTGTGAACAGTGAATAATAAATTACACCCCTTCTTTTTATCATCTGAAATTATATATACCACCATGGCTCTTATACCCCCTTGTGGGGCGCTGCTTAAATATAATGTGCTCAAAAGAGCATTTTATACATCCAAACCCGGTTTAGCTGGGAGTGTTTTTTGGGAGATGATCACAAAAGTGACCATTGATTGTTCAGAAAAGTAGACAATGATTCTTTTAGTGTTCTTTTCTGTCATCTGCCTTCAGTTCATTTTTTTAACGTAACCATAAGAAAATCAGGTGTTCTTGGTTAATTTTTCCTACCTGCTTCCACTGGCATATTTACTGCATAATGAATTAAAGGGAAGAGTAGGCATATAAAATTTGCCTTTAATTTTAAAAATCCGTAAAATAAAAAACGACCAGCTTGGCTTATTGTTTGACTGTCCGTGTGGGAGACACAATTGGCGAACTTCAGTGAGATATGATTTTGTTATCAAACATCATAGAATCTAACACCCCACAAGGGGGTATAAGTGCCATGGTGGGATTTGTAACCTCATAATTTCAAGGGCATTACTCGATTACTTGTTTTTTATTACAGCTTTTATGGAGTAAGGCACTAAAACAAAAGTTGCTGTATTGCGGGATATTTCCTTGCAGACAGATTTGTCGGTAAGACAAATTCAGAAAAAAGCGGATAAGTCGTGGAAAGCAGTTAAACTTGCCCTTGATTCTTTGCAGGACATGGGGATAATTCTAGTTCAGAAAGGCAATGGAACGATATGATCAGCCTCAGCCACCGACACCTCTTTTATGAACTTATTACAAAATTTTTCGGGTTGTTGGGACGAAAACTATATAGCTTCGCTAAAGAACTCAAGCTTTCTCCCATAAGTGTTTTCTTATATTCCCCGATAAACACCCTATACATTATCAGTAAAAATTCGGGGATTTCCCACGCCAAAACAAAATCTTGTGCCGAGTACCTTGTCACATATGGCATGCCAGATGAGTTCTCTTGCAAACTCACTCAGGCAGATTTGTTCACAAACATCTGGTACAAACACAACCCCCTCATCGATTTTCCTCTACCCCACGGCAAGCTCTTCTCCTTTGGCGGCCTACAACAGACGTATGATTTTTTCAATATCGATGATGACGATATCGTTGCCACTGCAAATAAAACCAGAGAGGTCATTGAATGATGGCCCGAACCATAGTCTTTGCTAATCGTAAAGGCGGAAGTGGAAAAACCACAACCGCAATTAACTGCGCCCATGGCTTGAGCAAAAACGGCAAGGTTCTTTTTATTGATATGGACGCCCAGGCGCATGCCTCTTCAATCCTGGCTCCTGCTTCTGCAAAGACTCATAGAAGCATCAGCGATGTCCTGGGGCAGAATGTCCCCATTGACCAGGCAATATACACAAGTCGTCTGCCCAATATATCCATTATCCCTTCATCTCGTGAGCTTGGCAGCTATGAACTTGCCGCAGGTGTAGATACAGAAAGTGCGGTTATTCTCGCAGATGCCCTCTCAGCACAATTCAATGAATACGATTACATCATAATTGATCCACCGCCCACTCTGGGTGTTTTGATGGTGACGTCTCTGGTGGCAGCAAAAGAGGTTTATATTCCCATGCCCTTACACTTCCTGGCCATGGAGGGACTGGCTGAGATGATGCGGGTAATTTATCGTCTCAATGCTGAAGCCAACCCTGATTTGCGGCTCGCAGGCATCATACCGACATTTTACAATAAGCGGGTCAAGACATCGAAAAAAATACGGCAGGAAATTGAAATGAATTTCGGTACTCCAATACTTCTGCCGCCGATTCGCAACAACATCAAACTTGCAGAATCGCCGGCCTATGGGCAGACGATATTTGTGTTTGCAGCAAAAAGCATTGGAGCCGCAGACTATCGGGAGCTGGTAAAGCATATTGCCGACCCCGGACAGGTCTTTTCACTGTAGGGCTCATCAATAGACAATATGTAAGGAGTTACAGATATGGCAATCGAATTTGTATGGGACGAGAAATATTCAGTAAATGATGAAGAAATTGATCAACAACACAAAAGCCTTTTTG
>JAOZLO010000075.1 GCA_029934775.1 Desulfocapsaceae bacterium | reverse complement strand
GGGAAGCCGGAGTTAAGCAGTAGTTGATCCATTACAAGTGATCCTTGAGTTCAAAATGTTATAACCAGACATACGAAGCGAGTAGAACCGCAGCAAAGGTGACGCTGATATAAATTGTCTGCTGGATTTGTCCTCTTTGCAGGGTGATAGTTACTCTCCGGCCTATAGCTCGGACACATCTGGCACTCCCGTCGACAACACCGTCTATACCATGCCAGTCAAACCATGACCAAAATCTAGCAGTAGTCATGAGAGTGTAGAGACCAACAACCCTGTAAGCTGCACCCCAGCAATTGTCGAGCCACTGAACAGGGGTTTTGGCAAACCAGAGAAAAAACTGCCCTCCCTTGCGGTAAAACCAGTCGAGATCAAGGCTGATTGAAGCCCTTGCCCTAATTTTGTCCTTGAGAAAAAAGAATGTGATTGCTGTAAAAGCGAGTATCTGCAGGGTTTCGCTTAAGTGGTAGCCGCCATAAGGATGAAAAGAAACATCGGTATAAGGCAGCATATTATAGAGAAAGGGCAGATAAGAACCAACCAGCAGACAGAAAAAACCAGCTGCTATCATTGCGAGTTGCATATTCCATGGAGGATCGCAAGCATTCTGCCACGTTTCATCACTGCATCTGTTCTCCCCAAAGAATATGAGATACGGTAAGCGCAAACCAGCTACCAGAAAAGTTCCAACTGAGACCATAGTAAGGAGAAATCCAGTGATAAGGAGATGTTCCTCGAAACTGGCGGCTATGATCATGGATTTGGTTACAAAGCCTGAGAAAAAAGGAAAAGCGGATACAGATATTCCACCAATTATCATAAACAAGAAGGTGGTGGGCATTTTTTTATAGAGACCGCCAAGATCGGTGAATTGAGATTTTCCTGTCGCGTGAATTACTGCTCCTGCCGCCATAAACAGTAAACCTTTGTAAAGAATATGTGCAAAGGCGTGGGCGCATGTACCATTGATGGCAAGAGCTGTGCCAATACCTACGCCTGCTACCATGTAGCCAACCTGACTGACTATTTCCCAGCCGAGAAGTCTGCGAATGTCATTCTCATTAATAGCATAGATAATGCCGTAAATAGCCATAACAACGCCTAGAATTATAAGGATATCAAAGCCTGCAAATCCCCTGGCAAGAGTATAAATAGCTGTTTTTGTGGTGAAGGCGCACATGAAAACTGCACCGGTTACTGTCGCCTTGCTATATGCATCGGGCAACCAGGAGTGAAGAGGTGGTACAGCGGCATTAAGCATCAATCCGGCCATGATCAGCCAGGTGTAAAGTTGAGTATTTTCCTCACTGAGTAGAACAAAAGAGAGATCCCCTGTTGCCTGGTATCTGAGTACAAAACCTAAAAGAAGGATCACTCCTCCAAAAGTGTGCACCAGAAGATATCGATAACCGGCAGCCAGGGATCCTTTGTCCTTATTGAACCAGATGAGAAATGTTGAGGCAAAGGCCATCATCTCCCAGAAAAGAAAAAGAACAAGATAGTCACCACAGTAAATAACACCCAGAGAACCGGCAACATAGAACCATGAGGCAATATGTTGCCAGTTGTCTTCTACATGCAGTCCATAAATGGTTCCTATAACAGCCATAAGAGCCATTATAAAACCGAAAACCATTGATAGACGATCTACACGACCAAAAGTGAGTGTCCAGTCTCCCATGAAAGTGACAACACCATATACACCGGGATGCCAGCTGAGATAAACAACACTGAGAAGTGTAAGTAACGGTACTGCGAAAAGATAAGGTTTTCTGAACGGACCTTTGATAAAAGGGAGAAGGAGAGCACCAAAAATCATAATGAGGGCCGGATGGATGAAACTAGTTGTCATAGTAATCCTCCCGGGTCATAATTCCGCTCTTACCAAACCACCTGGCAAAAAAGATAAGGACAATACATGCTGCCAGACCGAATAGAGACCAGAAGCCGGGGATGTACATTTCGGCCCAGGTGTGGGCATGATGCTTGTCAACCCCGGCAATACTCCACACCAGCATAATAGCTACGCTGATATAGCAGGAGAATTTTACCGCCACAGGTCGCTCCTTCAGGTAGTCGATTATATTTATAATCATCCTGTCACCGCCTTTACAAATTGCAACATGAAGTTAGGGAAAATACCAATGATAACAGAGACGCCACATGCTATGAGAATAGGAATGAGCATTGACAGAGGAGCCTCTTTTATGCCTTCAAATTTTTCACCAGGTGGTCTTTTTCCAAAAAAAGCCTTATATGTAACAGGTGCAAAATAGGCAGCATTTAATATTGTGCTGGCAATTAAAATGAGAAGAATACCAATTTGATGAGCCTCTACTGAACCAATAAGCAGATTCCATTTGGTTATAAACCCTGCCACAGGGGGAGCTCCAATCATGCTCAACGACGCAATACCAAATGCTGCAAACGTGTAGGGCATAGTTTTACCTAATCCTCCCATTTCTGAGATATGTTTTTTGTGGCTTGTCACATAAATTGCACCGGCACAAAAAAACAGAGTTATCTTAGCAAAGCCATGGTTGACGATATGAATCAGCCCGCCCTGGATCCCAGGGTCAGTGAGCAGCGCGACACCTAATATAATATAAGAGAGCTGGCTTACTGTGGAATAGGCAAGTCGGGCTTTGAGGTTATCTTTACTCAAGGCGATAATGGAGGCGACAAGGATTGTAAAGCTTACAAAATAAGCAGTGGGTATGCCAAGATTGAGAGCGTGCATTGTGTCAGTGCCAAAGACATAGAGCATAACCCTTGTAGTGCAAAATACACCAACTTTAACGACTGCTACAGCATGTAACAAGGCTGAAACGGGTGTAGGTGCAACCATTGCCCCCGGCAGCCAGTGATGAAAAGGCATAATGCCATTTTTGGCAAAACCGAAGATACAGAAAATATAAAGCATAATCACCAGTGTCTTGTTGACATCAGGTGGAAAAATACCGGTGGAAATGTTTGGTGCGAAATCGAGCGTGCCGGTGAGGACATATATGAGGATCATTGCAGGCAGCAGAAAAGCTTTTGCCGTTGTTGTTAAATATATAATGTACTTTCTGCCACCGCTGTAACCCTCTTCATCCTGATGGTGAGCAACCAGTGGATAAGTGCAGATTGAGACAATCTCATAAAAAAGATACATGGTGAAAAGATTATCTGAAAAGGCAACCCCGATTGCACCGAAGATAGCAAGAGCAAAACATGCGTTGAACCGTGTCTGTGCATGTTCTTTCAAGCTGCGCATATATCCCATGGAATAAAAGACAGCAATTGTCCAGAGTGAGGATGCCACAAGGGCAAAGATCATGGACATTGCATCTGCACGAAGTGCAATAGTCACTCCGGGGAGGATGGTGAACATATGAAAGAAAAGCGTGTTACCCTTCAATACGGCAGGAATCATAGAGCCAACAACGAGAAGGAGCAAAATAGAAGAGACGGAAGAGATACCTTCCCTTATATTTTCGTTATCGCCTTTGAACATGACCCCGAGAGTTGCGATAAGCGGGATGAGGAGGGCGATGAGTAGTTTGTAATCCATTCCTGATAGCTCCATAGCCTAACCTTTGAGTTGTACCGTGTCTTCGGCGTCAATTGATTTGAAATGGCTGTAGACAGCTATAACAATACTTAAACCGATGGCTGCTTCCGCAGCGGCTATTGCCATTATAAAAAGGGTGAAAATCTGGCCGACAACAGGGTCAGGTGCAGTAAATCTGTTGAAAGCCATAAAATTTATGGAAGCACCTGCCAAAAGCAATTCTGAGGCAATGAGCATACCTATAAGCGTTCTTCGGGTAATGATTCCGTAGATGCCTATGCCAAAGAGAAGAGCACCGAGAATTAGAAATGTATTAAGGTTGTTGTACAATGTGAAAATCGACATCAGCTATCCCTCCCGGCGCGGGCAATGATTAAAGCCCCGATAATTGCAATCAGAAGAACGATGGAAATGAGTTCAAAAACCATTGAAAAATTAGTCAGGAGCTGGATCCCGATATTTTTAACGGAGCCATCATTAATCTTGGTCATAACCGGCCACTCCGTTCTTACAGCTAGAACTGATAAGCCTCCTGTGATCAGTGCAGCAGTACCGAAACCAAAAGGTCCGACCAGGGGACTCGATGTGCCAATTTTCATTTTCTCCTCAGGGGCGGCGAGCATAATTGCAAAAGAGATAGTTACAGCTACAGCACCGACATAGATAAGCATCTGCATCATGGCAACAAAAGGAGAGTTGAGGAAATAGTAGACTCCAGCTACACCAACAAAACAGACGATTAAACCGGCAACAGCGCGAACAAGCCGCTCAGAATTGCAGGCGATAATGCCACCAGTTACTGTAATGGCCATCATGATAAGAAAGACAACCCCAACCAGGCCGTCAACACTGAAAAGGGAAGGGGCTTCTATCAATGACATTGGAGGGTTCATTTGTTTCTTTCCTCTAGGCGTTGCAGAAGATCAAAGATAAAATCTTCCTTTCGGGTAGACGCAAGATTGTATTCTTTTGAGAATTCAAGAGCATTAAAGTTGCAGGACTCTACACAGGAGCCACAGAGAGAGCATCTGGTGAAGTCGAGGATATAACGGGTAAGGACTTTCTTCTTTGCTCCTTCAGGTTTTTCGCCTGCAAGTGTAATGCAGCCGGAGGGGCAGGCTCTTGCGCAAAGACCGCATGCAACACAGTTCGGCTTTCCTTCGTCGTTTTCAATAAGTTCTACATGGCCACGATATTTATCTGCCATGGTGAGAGTCTCGTAAGGATATTGAACAGTAACAGTTGGTTTAAAAAATTCTTTAAACGTTACACCCATACCAATAAAAAGACTTATGAGTCCGTTATATATTTCAGAGAAGTAGGCGACCATTTCAAAAAACCTTTATTAATCCTGCAGTGAACAGCAGGTTGAAGAGGGATAAAGGGATGAGTATTTTCCAGGAAAGATTCAGGAGGCCATATATGGTAGTTCGGGGGAAAGTCCAACGAATCCAGATGATAGTTGCGATTAAAATATAGAGTTTGAGGAGAAACCACCAGACTCCTGGAAAGAGTCCAAAGGGGCAACCCCAGCCACCTAAAAAGAGAATAGTTGTCATGCAGGAGCCGATAACGATGTTAGCGTACTCTCCCATAAAAAAAAGGCCAAACCCCATACTGCCATATTCAGTATGAAATCCGGCTACCAGTTCGCTTTCAGCTTCTCCAAGGTCAAAGGGTGCCCTGTTGGTTTCTGCTAAAGTGCAGACGAAGAATATTAGAAAGGAGAAAGGCATCAGCAGGTTGTGAGAATTTCCAAGCAGGGGAAAAATATTCCAGTGAAGTATGGAACTACTCTGCTGGTGAACGATTTCCATAAGATTCATGGAGCCGGCAATCATCACTACGGTAATGGTGGTGATGAGCATGGGAATTTCATAGGCAACTGCCTGGGAAACTGCCCTGATGGATGACATCATTGCATATTTATTCCTGGAACTCCAGCCTGCAAAGAGCAGTGACATACCTCCCATGGAAGCAAAGGCAAATATCATCAGAATGCCAACATCCATGTTTTTAGCAACAATAGTGTCGCTGAACGGTATGGTAACAAAACTCATGATGGCAGGAAACATTGCCAGAACCGGTGCGGCAATAAAGAGAATTTTATCGACACCACCAGGAATAATCAACTGTTTGGCCATCAGCTTGATACCGTCAAGAGGCGGTTGAAGCAGCCCGAACGGCCCATTGATATTAGGCCCCGGTCGACGCTGTATACGCGCAGCTCCCCTTCGCTCAGCCCAGACAAGATAAGCTGCGTTGAGTGCTGCAAAGGCAATGGCTATCACAACAGCAATGATTACATTCAAGAGTGTTAAGCTCATAATGTTCCTTCCTACCGATCTATTTCAGGTATGACGAGATCGAGACTTCCCATGAAGGCAAGTGCATCCATGATCATCATACCTCTGCATGTTTCATCAAAGAGGTGCATGTTTGAAAACGTTGGTGACCTGAGCTTCAGTCTGTATGGGATTTTGGTTCCATCACTTACCAATCTGACCCCAAAATTTCCCCTTGCTGTCTCAACTGCCTGATAATAATCTCCGGCTGGTGGTTTTATCAACTTTGGCTTTTTTGCAGGCATTATTGGTCCGTCTGGCAGTTTGTCCAGTCCCTGTTCGATTATCCGCAGTGATTGTTCAATTTCGTCCATACGTACCATGTATCTGGCAAGAGAGTCACCCTCATGGTAGACGGGGACGTCAAAATCGAATTCGGGATAAACAGAATAGGGTTCGTTTTTGCGTACGTCATAATTGATACCGGATCCGCGGGCGACCGCACTTGTGGCACCATATTTGCGGCATGTTTCCTTAGACAGTAAAGCGTTGCCTTCCAGACGTTTGCGGAAAATGATATTCCCTGTTACCAGTTTCTCATATTTTATAAGAGATTTTCGCATACGTGGAATAAACCGCCGGGCTGCATCTACGAATTCATCGTCTACATCGTTATAGAGCCCACCGAACCTGAAGTAACAGTAGGTCAGGCGGGAACCGGTGACAGCTTCCAGCATATCAAGAATATGTTCCCGGTCCTGAAGTGCATACATGAGAGGGCTGAATCCACCAAGATCCATGACAAAAGCACCAAACCAGAAAAGGTGGGATGAGATACGGTTTAATTCAACCATTATCGCCCTGATATACTCGGCTCTTTCCGGGACTTCTATTCCGGATGCTTTTTCAACTACCAGCACATGTCCGTGGGAATATCCCATGGCGCCAAGGTAGTCCATACGGCTGAGATTCATCAAGTACTGGGGATACGTTTTGTTTTCCCCCATTTTTTCATGCATCCGGTGAATATACCCGATAACGGTCTCAGCGTTGACGATGTACTCACCATTCATTTCCATCTTGACTCTGAGCACACCATGGGTAGCAGGGTGTTGCGGGCCAACATTGAGAACAAATGTCTCGTCGGGTTGGAGTTGAATTGGAGAACTCATGCCTTGAAATCCTTTAAGAGTGGATGAAAATCTGCATCTTCAGGAAGGAGAAGTGGGATAAGATGTGGATGTCCGTCAAATTTTATGCCAAAAAAGTCGTGGGTTTCGCGTTCATGCCAGTTTGCTCCGGCGTATATATCAGTTATTGTCGGGACTACTGGGCTGGAACGGTTAACTCTGGTCCTGATCACTACGCGGCAGGTATCAAAATCGTAGCGGCTGAAGTCGTAGACAATCTCTATCTGATCTTCTTTAATCCAGTCTACGCCAGTGATACTTTCGATAAAAAATTCAGCCTGATCCACTATCGAGACAGCATCAAGTAATTGATCAGCGTCTACCTGGACGTCGAGATGATAACCATGGACCGTATAATTACATTCAATAACCCCATTCAGACGTGGAGGTTTTTTAGTTTTCACTTTTTTTTTGGTTTTTGTTTCTTCTGGTTCCTCGGCCTTCTCTTCTGGTGCGGAAACCTCAGGCTCAGCAACCGGGAACAAATCCTGGAAAGCAAGTTTAATCTTTTCTATAATCATGTTGTTACACTCCGAAAGGCTGCAAAAAAGGTGCAGTCTCCATAGTCTCCAAAATTGAATCTAGTGGGAGAACCATATTAGGCGATTTCAGGGTTTTTCCATCTCTTCCAGTCAGAGACAAGATGTTCAAGTTCAATAATACCTTGCAGCAGAGCCTCAGGTCTGGGTGGACATCCCGGAACATAAATATCAACAGGGAGGAATTCGTCCGCTCCAAGGACAATGGAGTATTGGCCTTCAAAGGCAAAGGGACCACCGGAAATAGCACAATTGCCCAGAGCCATAACCCACTTGGGTTCCGGCATCTGATCATATAACGTTTTAATACCCGGCATCATTTTTTTGGTAATGGTTCCTGCGACGATCATTACATCACTTTGTCGCGGTGAAGGGCGGAAGACCTCAGCTCCAAACCGGGACATGTCAAACCGGGCACAACCTGTAGCCATCATTTCGATAGCACAACAGGCAATGCCGAATGTGAGAGGCCAGAGTGAGTTTGCCCTACCAACATTGATGATTTCGTCTACTACAGCAAATTGAACTATTGACGAAGGTACGTTTTGCGTTCCCACTTAAATACTCCCTTGATCCAGGCATAGACAACAGCCAGTGATAAGATTCCAACAAACAGTATAATTTCAATAAAATCTCGAATTGAAGATTCAAAAAGAACATCGTTGTAAGCAACAGCAACTGGAAATAGAAAGAGAACATCAACGTCAAAGGCGAGAAAAATGAGGGCGTAGAGGTAGAAAACAACACCATATCGTATCCATGGATCACCTATGGGATCCATGCCGCATTCAATGGCCTGCAGGGATTTGTTATCAACCTGCCTGGTCTTATTAGGCATCAACAGGTAGACAATAGCAATGGGACCAAGTGCAAATGCCAGGCCTCCAAGTGTGAATGCCGCGATCCAGAGAACGTTGTCCTGATAAAGGAAGGTGGAGAAGTTCTGTTCCATTGCGACTCCTTGAAAATGCAGTGTTGTAGACGAGTTACAGGTTCTTGATAGTATCACAAATAGTGTATAATTCATGATTAAACAAGTCGTTGCTAATTTATATAATTGTGATGGGAGTGTCAATAGTAATCTCATTTATCTACTCTATGTTGCTTTGCTTCAGTTCGCACCTATTCATTCGGAATTCTTACTGGAAAAATAGTTGAGAAACTTTTCAAAAGTGCTATGTTATAAGTCAAGTGTAAGGAAAAACGATATGAATTATCAATTTTATTGAAATGTTATTCAAGGCGTTATTATGTCCATCACATTGAGACAATTAGAAATATTTATTGCTGTTGCGGAAACAGCTCAGGTTACAAAAGCGAGTAAGAAGCTGTTTGTTACCCAGTCTGCAGTTAGTATGGCTCTTGCCGAGCTCGAAAACCAGCTTGGCGGGTCACTTTTTGACAGGCATGGGAGAAGTCTGCTTCTCAACTCTCGAGGTCGCTACCTGTTGCCCCTGGCAAAGGATATTACTTGTCAGGTTAGCAACATAGAATCTATCATGTCGGAAAGAAATGACACCCTGGAGGGGCAGCTTGAAATTGTGGCGAGCACCACTCTTGGGAATTATATTCTGCCGTATCTTATAGGAGCATTTAAACGAATACATCCTAAGGTGCATGTTAATCTGCTTGTTTATGGCACAAGATACGCTGAACAACTTGTTGTTGAGGGGAAAATGGATTTTGGGTTCGTAGAAGGTCCATTGTCAAAAAGAGATGAGATTCTTGTTCGATCGTGGTTTGAGGATGAACTTGTAGTTCTCTGTGGTCCTGCTGACCCCCTGGCACACAACGAAGTTTTTAATATGAAAAATGATCTTAAAGGCAAAAAATGGATAATGCGGGAACGTGGATCTGGGACTGAGGCTGTTATTCGGGAAAAAATGGGTGACTATATTGATGATTTACACATAGTGATGGAGGTAGGTCATCCGGAACCTATAAAACGAGCTGTTGAATCCGGGGCCGGAATCGCCTGTCTTTCCTCTTTATGTATATGTCGAGAAGTTGAAAATGGCTGGTTGAAAAGTTTGAAGATTGAAGACCTCGATATGAAGAGACAGTTGAATATAATTCAACGCAGAGACTTTGAAATGAGTGACAGTCACATAGAGTTTATTTCGTTTTGCCAGGTTATGACTATTTGCGATGAGGCTGGTATCTGTCTCTCCTCGCCATGGAAATTACAATCGTTACTGGCAAGGCATTCAGCCATGAAAAAATAAAAATAAACCCCGATGAGCGGGATAAGTGCCAAGGTGGTACATCGAACCACATAGTTTTAAAATACATTCCTCAATTTCTTACTTTTTTAGACT
>JAOZLO010000074.1 GCA_029934775.1 Desulfocapsaceae bacterium | reverse complement strand
CAGATTATTTCAGGAAAGATCAGCACAGGATATCGTGTACTGGATATTAATCCCTCAATTAAAAATAATCGCTTCACAGTATACCGTGGTGATTATATCAAGTTCAGCTATCCTGAAAAATTTGCCACTCTGCTCTTTAATATGCCGGAATTGGAATATATAAACACACTCTTTCCGAAACTGGAGAAAACACCATTTTTCAAGATGAAGGTGACAGGAACCTATTCTTTTACACTCGGCGAAGCTGGTGGCAGTATTTCAGTTATTGATCTTGTTCGCCCTAATTATACCGAAGTTACTGCTGATGAAGCGGCAGAGCTTTTGAACAATCTGCACCCTTTTATTTTAGATGTACGAACTCCCAGGGAATATCAACAAGTTCATATTGAAGGAACTTATCTTATTCCGATCCAACAGCTACAAGCCAGAATTGGAGAACTTAAATCAAAGAAATATGACGATATTTTTATCTACTGTGCCACCGGAAAAAGATCAACAGTTGCTTCACGGATTCTTGCTGACAGCGGATTTAAACGGATTTACAATCTACGCTACGGTATTTATGACTGGGCGCGTCGGGGTCACCCGCATAAAACCGGAAACTAACACCTTGAAATGACTTCTTACTATCCTTAATTTTCTGAATGTACAAATCTGATTCATTACTGCTTATCAAAAATATTTTATTTTTGATAACTATATGATATATTAACGATATTACTTGAACCATTTTTGAAATATCCTGTTACTATACAATATAATATATATTTCCAGATAGTTACACTGAAACGAACAGATCATATCTGAATCAGATTATATGTAATACTCGTCCCTGTAACTCAATAAATAGTATTATATTATAATGTTATGTCATTTCCTCTCGTCTGGAACACAATTTGCTAGTTCTTCATTGTAGAGTTCACCCCGAAAAACTGGAATAGTCCCATGCAAACGGATTTCAGTTGACTAAAAGACCCCTTTACAGGCAGGAGGCAAAAAAATGGACCGTAAATTACCCACACACGCCCAGGTAGTCATTATCGGTGGCGGTATTGTCGGTTGCAGCACAGCATATCACCTGGTGGAACTTGGATGGAAAGATGTTGTATTGCTGGAACGAAAAAGAATTTCCTCAGGAACGTCCTGGGCAGCAGCTGGGCTTCTGGGACAACTATGGCCCACAAGTCCCTTGACCAGGCTGGCAAAATATGGCGCAGACCTCTATGCCGGACTAGAAGCCAAAACCGGTCAGCCAACCGGTTATAAGCGAAACGGATCCATTCGAGTGTCACGAACCCAGGCAAGAAGAAGCGAATACATGAGAGCTCTTGGTATGGCACGTGCTTTTGGAATCAAAATGGAGGAAATCGGCTTTGAAGAGGCAAGACGTCTTTTCCCGGTTATGGAAACCAGTGATCTGACCGGCGCATGGTACCAACCGGACGATGGTGTGACCAACCCCGAAGATACGACCCAGGCGTTGGCTAAAGGTGCACGAATGGGTGGTGCTACTCTCCTTGAGAAAATCAAAGTCCTTGATATAGAAGTCAAACATAACGCCGTTACCTGTGTAAAAACAGACAGTGGAGATATTCAGTGTGAATATGTGGTCAATTGTGCCGGCATGTGGGGAAGGGAAGTTGGGAAAATGGTGGGTGTAAGCCTTCCCCTGGTTGCGGCAGAACATATGCACATGACCACAGAACCCCTTGAGGGAGTCTACAAAGGGATGCCGTATTTAAGGGATATGGACGGCTACATCTATATCAAGGAAGAAATGGAAGGCCTCCTTATGGGAGGATTTGAACCCATGGCAAAGACCTGGGGCGTAAAAAAAATACCCGAAAGCTTTGAATATACCCGGTTGGATGAAGACTGGGATCAGATGGATCTGTTTATACAGAACGCCATCATCCGGGTACCCGCTTTTGCCGAAGCCGGAGTCATAAATCTAACCACGGTTCCGGAAAGCTTTACTCCAGACACCTCTTATATTCTTGGAGAGGCCCCTGGTGTGAAAAACTTTTTCGTGGCCTGCGGTATGAACTCTGTCGGTATCACCAGTGCCGGCGGTGCAGGTATGGCCCTTGCCACATGGATCGTACAAGGCTATCCGGAAGAGGATCTCTGGCCGGTTGATGTAAGGCGATACAACCCCTGGCAGAACAACCTCAAATACATTGAAGAGCGTGTCAATGTGGAAGCGGTGGGCAATCTCTATACGGATCACTGGCCTTTTAAGCAGCCAACTTCATCCAGAAACGTTTTAAAAACACCTCTTCACGACCGATTAAAGAATCTGGGCGCTTGCTTTGGCGTAGTTTCCGGCTGGGAACGGGCCAATTGGTTCGCTCCAGAGGGAGTCGAACCCGCATATGAATACAGCTGGGGTCGTCAGAACTGGTTTGAGTTCTCTGCCGGGGAACATATGAACATACGTAAAAATGTAGGGATATACGATCTGACTTCCATGGGCAAGTTCCTGATGCAGGGCAGAGATGCAGAAAAAGTTCTCCAGATGCTCTGTTGTAATGATGTAGCCGTACCTGCCGGAAAGGTAGTGTATACCCAGATGCTCAATGATCGCGGTGGCATCGAAGCCGATATAACAGTGACAAAAATGGCTGAGGACAAGTTCTTTATTGTAACGGCAGGAGCCACCACTACGCGTGATTTTGACTGGATTATGCGTCATGTCCCCGAGGATTCCCATGCTGTCCTGACCGACGTCACCTGGTCCTACACCATGCTGGGAGTCATGGGCCCACGGGCAAGAAATCTTCTCAGCAAAATCACCGATGCAGACCTGTCAAATGAGGCCTTTCCATTTGCTACCGGCAAAGAGATCTATGTAGGGTATGCTACTGCCTTTGCCATTCGGATGAGTTTTGTCGGCGAACTCGGCTGGGAACTCTATATCCCAACACCCTTTGCTCAGGATATATTTGATAAGCTGATGGAAGCCGGAGCAGAATTTAATGTTAAGCCCTGCGGCCTCCATGCCGTCGATTCTCTGCGACTGGAAAAAGGGTATCGCCACTGGAGCAGCGATATTACTCCTGATACCACACCCTACGAGGCTGGTCTTGGCTTCAGTGTTAAATTAAGCAAGGATGATTTTATCGGTAAAACAGCCCTTATAAAACAGAAAAAAGAGGGCTTAAAGAAAAAACTGGTCATATTTACTATAGATGACCCGGAGCCATTGATCTACCATGATGAGCCTATTTATTGCAATGGCAAGATAGTTGGTGAAAACACCCACGGATCCTTTGCCCACGTCACAGGTCATGCCATTGGTATGGTTTACCTCTCCTGTGAAAGTGGGATTACTGATGAATGGATAATGAATAGGAACTACGAAATTGAAGTGGAAGATAAAAAATACCCCATTACCATCCATTTGAAAGCTCCCTACGACCCTGAAGGAAAAGCAATTAAGGCCTGAGTAGTTTTAAAAAAATAATGTAAAAAAGGAGTATCACATGAACCGACCTATCAAAGCGGGAAAACTCTACAGCGGCGGCTTCAGTCTCAACGTACTCACCGAAGATGAACTATACGAGATTCATCTTGGAACTCTAGAAATATTGAAAACCACCGGTGTATACGTAGAAAGTGAAGAGGCCAGGGAAATTTTCAGAAGTGGCGGCGCTGAAATCAATGAAAAAGATAAGGTGGTTACTTTTCCACCCTACCTGGTTGAAGATTCCATTCGTTCTGCACCTGATACCTTTCACGCCTACGGCCGGATACCGGAAAGTGACGTAGTACTGGAGGCCAACCGGGTCACATTTACTAATTTTGGTGAAGGAATCATGTTTGTTGACCCTTTCACCGGGGAACACCGGGAGACCACAAAAAAAGATGTAGAAATGGCCGCCCGGGTTATTGACCATCTGGAGCATGTAGAAACCTATGAACGATGCATGCTCTCCCATGACAAACATCATTCGGTCCAGGCTCTGCACAATGCTGAAGCGTCTTTGACCAATACCACCAAACATCATTGGCTGGGACCGGTTGACAGGTACCAATGTGGTAAAATCATAGAGATTTGCTGTGCCATTGCCGGAAGTGAAGAAAAATTCAGAGAAAGACCATTCCTCACCTTTGTCACCTGCCCCATCAGTCCATTAAAGCTCTCATCACACCACTGTGATATCATCATTGAGGCAGCCATGCACGGCATAGGAGTCAACTGTATCGGTATGGCAATGTCCGGTGGCTCTTCTCCCATCCATATTGCAGGAACACTGGTTCAGCAGAATGCGGAAATACTCTCCAGCCTGGTCTTGAGTCAGCTGGTTAGAAAAGGGACATCCTTTATTTATGCCAGTTCTACCTGTCCCCTGGATATGAGGCAGGCAACGGCCACAGTTGGATCCCCGGAAACCGGTATTATCAACGCCGCAGTGGCTCGACTGGCCAGTTATTACAACCTGCCTTCCTTCGCCGCAGGCGGCTAGGGCGACAGTAAAGTAACCGACTACCAGTCGGGCCACGAAAAAACCATCACCGGGCTCCTGCCGGCGTTGTCAGGGTGCAACGTCATTTATGGTCTGGGAATGCTGGAGATGGGAATTACCTTCGATCTGGCGCAACTGGTACTGGACAATGAGGTTGCAGGCCTGATCAAAAGAGCGGTAAATGGTATTGAAGTCAATGATGAAACCCTTTCCCTGGATACGATCAAGGAGATCGGACCCTTTAAGGATTATCTTGCCCATGAGACCACCTATAAGAACATGCGACTGACAACCAGCCCTAAGTTGATGGACCGAAAGATGCGGCCCCGATGGGAAAAAGCCGGCTCTAAAGATGCTTATCAGCGTGCCTGTGATGAAGTACGACATATTCTTGAAACATATCAACCGCCAAAACTGTCGGATAATATTCTTAAAAAAATTCGTGATATTGTTGACGGTGCCGAGGCTGAACGTGGGATCACAGATTAATTCCACTTCTGATCCTACCTGGGGTAAATACTGAAGCGGGCTACGCCCGCGATCCAAAAGCCACACTCTCTCACCACAGAGAGCACAGAGGACACAGAGAAATTATTCCCTCGTTTCATAAGGGCACTTATACCTTGTTCTTTTTGACAGGGTTCGAGCAGTGAAGTACTTAAAAGTAAAGGACACCAACAATGCGCATTTATGTATGTATCAAACAAGTTCCCGATACGGAGGCGGTTATCACCGTTACTAATGATACGGGCTATGACAATGAAGTCAAATATGTGGTCAACCCGCATGATGAGTTCGGTGTGGAAGAGGCTGTCAAACTCGGGGAAAAAACCGGAGAAAATGAAATCATCGCCTTATGTGTCGGCACTGAAAGGGCTGCGAATGCCCTGAGATCGGTCATGGCAATGGGCGCTCACCGCTCCATTCTTGTGAAAACCGACGAACAGTTCCCCAGCAGTGACCTGATCGCAAAGGCCCTTGCAAAGGTAATCACAGAGGAAGGACCTGCGGATCTTATCTTTACCGGTAAACAATCCGTGGATAGTGAGGGAATGCAGACCCCCTACCGTCTGGCAGCCGAACTGGATCTTCCTGTTGTAAGTAGTGTTGTAGGGTTTTCCCTGGATGGATCAACAGCGACTGTTCAACGGGAAATCGGCGGTGGCATCAGAGAGACTCTATCAGTCAATACTCCATGTATAATCGGAGCAACCAGGGGGTTGAACGAACCAAAGTATCCGAAATTACCCGCCATTCTCAAGGCTAAGAAGAAAGAAATTAAGATAATAGATATCTCAACTCTTGATATTTCAGAAGATGAAGGCTTTCGACTCAAACACCTGGAAGCAACCGAAGAACGCGGCAATGCTAGAATTATTGAAGGAACCACTGAGGAGATAGTAGATTCCCTTGTGAAAATATTAAGGGATACAGAAGGGGTCATTTAAGGAGAAACCATGTCAAAAGTAGGTGTGTTTATAGAAATTGTAGATCAGGCACCAGGAAAAAGCATGCCTGGCCTTATCTCCGCTGCTTCCAGAGGAGGAGATGTTGTTGGTCTCCTCCTCGATGGGCTTGCTGAAAAATACAAAGGCAGCCTTGAAGAATACGGGCTCACGGAACTCATTAACCTGTCTGCTCCAAACCGTGTTTTATCAAAGCACCCTGAAGCTGCAGGACATGCCCTGGCAGGCGCAGTAAAGACTTTCGGACTGACTGCTCTTTTAGGTGTCAGCAGTCCTACTGGCAATGATCTTCTGGCCCGGGCTGCCATTTCATTGAAATCCCCCCTGGCCCTGGACTGCATTGATATCAATTTCAAGGAAAATTATGTGAAAAAATCCCATTTTTCGGGTAAAACCATCGCAACGCTGGAGATAAAAGCAACTCCTTTTGTCTGTGGCATACGACCTAATAGTTTTGAGGCAGTCCAAAACCAGGTAACCTGCAGAGTCACAGATCATAGCGCTCTTTCCGTGGGTGACGATACCATTACTATCATTGGAGTGGAAAGTTCAGGTGGTCAAAAAGATCTCACGGAAGCCAGTGTTATCATAACTGGAGGGAGGCCCATTGGATCTATTGAAAACTTCAAACTTCTGGATGATTGTGCAAAGACGCTGGGCGCTGCCGTAGGAGCCTCAAGGGCAGCAGTCGACCTGGACTATGCCCCACACTCCATGCAGGTTGGTTTGACCGGTAAAATAGTGAGCCCCAAACTCTATATCGGCTGCGGACTTTCGGGTTCTGCTCAACACTTTGCAGGAATGAAAGGTTCCCAGGTAATTGTTGCCATTAATACTGACAAAGAAGCACCTATTTTCACTAAATCAGATTACGGTATAATTGGTGATCTTTTCGAAGTGGTTCCTGCCCTGACAAAGGCATTGAAAACAGGTCCACCATAACACATACCCTTCCTGCAAAAGAATACGACCAGGAGGCTGTCCCAAAATAGACATTCTCGCACAGCCTTCTGGACAAACAGGGAAAATCAGATGACAATAGCAGTTGAAACTCTTTTGAAACAAGCTTTGGTTGGCGTCATGGGGGTGGATAAATATGGAAGAGTCGTGTATGCCAACCCCAGGGCCGAAGAATTACTCGATCAAGATATTTTGAAAGGTATTGATCTGAAAACCATCCAACCTGACATTGGAACAATCGTTCTATCCTGCATAAAACAGCAAAAAAACAACCATATATTTCATACCAGCGGACAAGAGAACGATATTGAGGTACTGGTCTCTTTAATCATCAATGATAATAACACGGAAGGGGCTGTCTGTTTTATGCGGGACCTCGAGATGCTAGAGAAATCGGCACTGAAACTCCCCAATATAAAGGAGATGCATCTTCAGTTTGAAACACTTTTGGACCACAGTTATTATGGTATATACATCCTTGACGGCCAGGGAATAGTCTTAAAAGTCAACGATGTTGCCGCAGGGTTGATCGGACTTAAAAAAGAAGAAATGATAGGGATGAACATCCGCAGCCTGGCCGACAACGGCATCGTCGACAAGGCTCTGACCCCAACCATCCTTAAATCAAAACAACCTTTAACGGAACCTCTTTATGTCATCAAGAGTAACAAATATATCATGGCATCAGGCATGCCGGTATTTGACAAAGGAGGAGAGATTTTATTTGTCGTGGTCATTGAACATGATATGACCATTGTTAAAGAATTGAGAATTCAGCTTGAACAGGCAAAACAGGTAGCTGAAACCATAAAAAATGAACTTTCCGACCGCAATCTTCTTGAATTGAAAAACAGTGAACTCATTGCTGAATCTCCGGCAATGAACCAGGTGTTAACGGTTCTATTGAAGCTGGCCAAGATGGATGTGTCAAATATTCTCATTACGGGGGAATCCGGCACGGGAAAGGGGTTTCTTTCCAAATTCATACATCATAATGGCAGTCGGAAGAATGACTCATTTATATCCGTTAATTGTGCTGCGCTACCTGACATGCTCCTTGAGGCAGAACTGTTCGGTTATGAAAAAGGCGCATTCACAGGAGCCTCTGATTCCGGGAAAGCCGGATTGTTTGAACTTGCTCATAAGGGAACCATTTTCCTGGACGAGATTGGCGATCTGCCTTTTTCTGTTCAGGCCAAACTTCTTAAATTCCTTGATGATGGTGAGATCAGGCGACTGGGGGGAACCCAGACTATCAGAACGGACTGTATTGTGATTGCTGCCACCAACCAAAACCTCGAAGAGCTTGTCCAAAAGAAAAAATTCCGTCAGGACCTCTATTTCCGCCTCAATATTTTTCCGGTTCAAATCCCTCCTCTGAGAGAAAGACGTGAAGATATCCTGAAAATATCAAATTTTTATTTGAAAAAATATAATCAGAAATATAAACAGAAAAAACAATTCTCGGAAAAATCTAATGAACAGCTTCAGGCATACGATTTTCCAGGAAATGTACGCGAATTGAAAAATATTATCAAAAACGCTGTTGTAATAAAAGAAAAAGACATACTGGAAAAAATCATTCCTTCGGGCAGGATCAACTTGAAGCCCTCAGTAAATTCATGCCGAAGAAGCCCTCCCCCTTCAGTATCCCGTGGACTCAACGAAGAATTGTTTGAATTTGAATATAAAAAACTGGTCAAGGCAATGGAAAAATCTGAAACAACCCGTGACCTGGCAAATTATCTTTGCATCAGCCAGTCCACCGTTGTCCGAAAACTGAAAAAACATGGCCTCTCTTTTGAATAGTACCGTACTCCTGTAACCCTGTCATAAGAAGGAATAGCTTGAAAAACCGACAAAATATACGGATCTGGTCTCTTCTTTGTGTAATTTTATTCTCTCTTTTTTTTATTGTGACAGCCTGTGCTTCTGAGAAAGAAAAAGAAGAAATACAGAATATCAGAGTTAGCCCGATTGAAAGGCAAGAAGGAAAAAATCTGGCAACATTCATTCAATATGAGACTGCATTTTCCAGGAGTCTCGTTGATTTGAAAGATAATGTAGGGAAACTCGTTGATCCTGAGAATTATAAGGAGAAGATTTCTGAAATCAGAGAACAGATTGATCTTTTAGAATGGCAGGTCCAGAGGGCAAAAACAGATCTTAACATGCCCCATAAACAGCTGATTGTCTATGATATACAACTGGCCAGACAGGACCTGGCTCTAATAAACATAAATAAACCTCTGGAAAAAAGTATTCATCAACTATCCCAATGGGAGGTAGAGTGGTCTAAAAGAAAATGGGAGTTAATTGAATGGAAGAAAGTCGTCACTCCAGAAAGCACCCTGAAGCTGGTTGACAAAAATATTGACGAATTGACTAAAACAACCGCTACTGCCCTGGGGAGTATCACAAGTAAGCTTCACCCTGCAATCAAAACAGGGCGGCAGGTCAGTAAACTGCGGGTAAAGATTTATGGGCTTATGGTGGGCGTTGATGAACGCATCAGGGAAAGCAAAAGGAGAAGTTTTGAGCAAACGATGCAGCCCATTTTTTCACCCGGTTTTTTCAAACACTTAAATTTTCAACTTTTTAATGTAGCGCTGGAAAATGTACGACATGCAGCATCGAACTTGAAGAAAATTTTTAATGATCATCTCACTTTTTTTCTTTGCAATATTTTCGGAATCATTTTCCTGGCGGCAAATATCAAATATATGGGCCGCAACATCAATCCATCTGAAAAATGTTATATTTTTACCCAGAAACCTGTTTCAGTTTCGATTTTCTTTTTCCTTCTTTTCTACCTGATCTTTCATATTACCCTTGTAGACAGTCTTATTAACCTGGTGCCAATACTTCAGGTTCTTCTGAGCTTTACTGTTATCTTACTGGCCCCCATTTTCACCAGATATTCCCCCAGGGAAAGACTCCTACTCCGTTTTTTTTCCCTCCTTTTGATAATTACATGGTTGTGCAGAATTGTCACTTT
>JAOZLO010000493.1 GCA_029934775.1 Desulfocapsaceae bacterium | reverse complement strand
CATAGACAAATAACAGGGCAACAGTGGCCGCCGGTGACGGACTGTCTGGTCTTTGGAATCAAAACCAGGCTCTGGTACCTCCGGGATCGACAGGGCAGAGAGGTCGATTTTCTGGTTATGTATTATCTGTAGTCTGGGAATAATTTTAGAATTGGTCTTGCACTTGTTTTATTGTTGCAATATATTGCAACTGATATGCAAAAAAGGAGGCTGAAATGGAAACAGTGAGTCGTTTTTTTAGGAAACCCAGGCAAAGTTATTTTCTTTTTGGTCCCAGGGGAACCGGGAAATCAACATGGCTTAAACAACATTACCCCGATGCTGTCATGGTTGATCTTTTAGCTCCTGAAGTTTTTCGTGCTTATTCGGCAAGGCCGGAACGGTTGCGTGAAATAGCGGGAGGGGCAGCGGAAAAGACTATAGTTATTGATGAGGTTCAGAAGGTCCCAGAACTTCTTGATGTGGTGCATGAGCTGATTGAAAGAGGTACAGGACTGCAGTTCATTTTGACCGGTTCCAGTGCCCGTAAGTTGAAAAGAACGGGTGTTGATCTTTTGGCTGGTCGTGCAATTGTCAAGACAATGCATCCCTTTATGGCGTCCGAGCTCAAAGAATCATTTAGCCTCGTTGAAAGTGTGCAGTTCGGACTGGTGCCATTAATTACCCATTCTTTGAATCCTGCAGAAACTCTTGCATCCTATATCGCACTCTATTTAAGAGAAGAAGTTCAGATGGAAGGGATTGTCCGAAATATTGGTGCCTTTAGCAGGTTTCTGGAGGCAGCCAGTTTTTCTCACGGCAGTACCTTAAATGTCTCAGAGGTAGCAAGAGAATGTCAGGTTAAACGGAAAACTGTGGATAACTATCTTTCGGTTCTTGATGACCTGTTACTCTCTTTTCGTGTTCCTGTTTTTTCCAGGCGTGCCAAACGACATTTGATTTCTCATCCTAAATTTTATTATTTTGACTGTGGGGTCTTCCGATCGTTACGACCTGCTGGTCCCCTGGACAGCCCGCAGGAAATTGATGGAGGGGCTCTTGAAGGTTTAATTGCACAGCACTTAAGAGCCTGGATTGCATATGGCAATAAATCCTGTAATCTCAATTACTGGCGAACGAAAGCAGGCGTTGAGGTTGATTTTGTACTGTATGGAGAAGATACCTTTCTTGCTATTGAGGTAAAGAATTCAGGCAGGATAAATAGTAAAATGCTCAAAGGGTTAAAAGCCTTTGCAATAGACTATCCTGAGGCGCAGCTTCTGCTTCTTTATCGTGGTGAGGAACGGCTTTTAATAGATAACATACTCTGTCTACCCTGCGAGCAGTTTCTGCAGCAATTGATTCCTGGTCAACCGGTAATCGCGCAGCGGGTAGGTTTTCCTGAATAATGAGCAAACTAACCACCTCAAGCCTTTACTTTTAACCACCATTTATTTACATAGGCTATATTTTAGACCACAATTCCTTGCAAATAGGGCATAATTAAGACCATTATCCTCTGGAAAACAGATACAACAATGAAACGATTAATCGATTAATCGATGATCACCTGCAAAACTGGAAAAATTATTTCATTTATACGTTGATATGGCTCATCGGCTGAGATCGCCTGTCCGTTTTGGCGTACTACCTTATGCGAAGCGAGAATCGTGAGAGACTGGAGCCTGTTGATGACTTTGATAGTGTTGAAATATGACAATGAATATTAAATTGATAATACACTCTACTGCAAAACAGCCTTGACTGTTTTGCAGTAGAGTGTAAAATAGACATATGCGATACATTTCAAAATTTATCAAAGATGATCTGAACAGAAAAATGGTCTTTATCGGTGGACCGAGGCAAGTTGGCAAAACTACCCTGGCTCAGCGATTACTTGCCGATCAAGAAACAAATGGCAGATATTTTAACTGGGATCTCGATGAGGACAGGCAGGATATCCTCGCTAAACGGTGGAGCGAAAATGATCAACTGCTGATCTTTGATGAAATTCACAAATTTCCCCACTGGAAGAACTGGCTGAAAGGTATTTTTGATGTATACAAGGAGCAGCACTCAATACTCGTAACCGGCTCAGCTCGATTAGATGTCTATCGCAGAGGCGGCGATTCGCTGCTGGGACGCTATCATTATTGGCGACTGCATCCTTTTACAATGGATGAGTTGCCCGCAGATATGACCAGGGAGGAAAGCTTTAAGCGTCTTATGACAATTGGAGGCTTTCCTGAGCCTTTTTTATCTGGTAACGAAAGAGAAGCCCGCCGCTGGAGGCGTGACAGATTGGATCGGGTCATTCGTGAAGACATCCGCGACCTTGAGTCAATCCGTAATATCCAGAGCCTGAGTCTTCTTGTGGATCTTCTGCGCAGCAGAGTTGGCGGTACAATAGTGGTCTCAAACCTGGCGGCAGATCTTCAGGTTTCCCCCAATACCGTTAAAGCATGGCTTGAAGTGCTTGAAAAGATGTATCTTATTTTTATCGTCAAACCATACACAAGATCATTGCCACGTGCCATCCAGAAACCTCCAAAAATTTATTTTTTTGACAATGGGGATATCATCGGCAATGACGGAGCCCGTTTTGAAAACCTGGTGGCAACCAGCCTGATAAAACGGCTTCATTTCAAGGAGGATTATGAGGGATATCGCTATGAATTGCGCTATATCCGCGATAAAGAAGGTCGAGAAGTTGATTTTATCATCCTGCGTGACAACATCCCGGAAGAACTCATTGAAGTTAAATATGGCGACGACAGTCTTTCACGTCCTCTGCTCTATTATACGAAAAGGCTACAGCCGGTGAAATCGACCCAGATAGTCGCCAATTTGACTAGAGAGTATAGTAAAAATGATATCCAAATTATGAATCCGCTCACCTATTTCGTAAACCCTCCCTGGGAAACTTGAAAGAAGCTAGTTTACACATGGCGCGGTAAACTGGCAGTTCCAGGTTGCCATTCAAATGAAGACTCAACCTGAATGAACAGCATTATCTAATGTGTCTGTTACCCATTTATTAAGACTTTTACC
>JAOZLO010000073.1 GCA_029934775.1 Desulfocapsaceae bacterium | reverse complement strand
ATCATTTCGACCCGTATTTCCCCTGTCCGTCTCACTCCCCGGGTAGAAACCTTTATGGCACTGTCACCGATACCAACGACAGAACCTGAATATAATCCTTTTTTGTAGGCAACCTCAGGGTGTATGGTTATGAAACCGCTTGTTCCTTCCTGGTCCTGCTCAGAATTTGCTCCATCAGATTCCAGTGTTTCCCGGCCAGACACTTTTACCGCAATATCCTGTGACAACTGTTCCACTTTAGGAATTATCTGGGCATCCTCTTCGGCAATAGTCGAAAAATGCAACACTTCTCCTCCAGCGGAAAGCGGATAGAGAGTAATCTGTAAATTCAAGCCCCTTGTCAAAGCAAAAAGAGCCCCGGTAACAAGATAATCCGCCTCTACTCCCAGAGAGACAACTCCTCCCTCTCCTGAACCGTCTTTAAGATCAGAAAGCTCCTTTTCACTTATTGTATAATCGAGCAACTCGACTCCTTCTTTAGCGGATAGTCGGCTTATTAACATACCCTGGATACCGTCCCGCAAATGTGTGTATCTTCCTGCTGAGTGAACATCAAAAATTGAGATCACGATCTTTTGAGAAGATGTATCATTCTGGCCATAAACGGCACTACTCAGACCTATAAAGCAGCAGAGAAAAATCAATCCAACAGTAGCGTAGCGCATATGGTCTCCTAAACCGGTATTTTGAATGTCGAATGTCGAACAGGGAATTTCGAACCGCAGAAATAAGGAGCCGTTCAAATTTCAACATTCCTTATTCGACATTCGTTATATCTCATTACCAATTACCTGGCAATTGTTCATTTTATCATTTTCCCTTGACTTTTCCCCCAGCAGAGCTAAAATTACAATACAGTTCTTTGTACCATCATCACTGGCTTTTTATGCCAGACGAGAAAAGTTTCAAATTATGATAAGAATAGAAACGAAATTTATTTATTTTTTTGCTGTTGTGCTTGCCTTTTTTGGGTATAGCAGTTGTAAGGCTGAAGGTTTACAAACCCACAGCATTTACAAGGTCACCTCCTACAATCTAGGGGCAATCCTTGACATGCAGGATTCGCAGAAAAAACGATTTTCAGCAAGTTTCAGTCCCCTGGTTATCACCAACAGTACCTCCGATATACTTGACAACGAACACGAAGGCACAGTCTCATGGGTTGAAGCAGAATCCCACACAGTGAATACACGAGGCATTGCAGTTGCTGCCCAGTTTAATGCAACGAAAAAGTTTTCGTTCCTCGGAGCTTTTGGGTTAACAAGAAACCTGTGGGCACCGGATTCAATCAATTACGAAAATGAATCCAGCTGGGAGGCGAATCTGGGAGTGATTTACAAGCTTCTGAATAATTTATCCTATGAGATTCATTTTGCCTATATGGATACCGGAGATTTATTCACAGAACGGTCCAGTTACAATGACGTTGAATCCATAATCATGGTAAGCAACCGACTTACAATGAGTTTTTAGACAAAACAAACACTGCTTTTGACCCCATAGAACAGGTGTTCTATGGGGTTTTTTGTTGGCTGCAACTCAAATTTTTTTTACGGTTCCTGTCATGCCCACCACAACGGTTTCACGTAATTTCAATATTCTCATGTATTCACATGACACCTACGGGCTGGGGCATATCCGCAGAACAATGGCGATCGCCAACCACCTGAGAGACCAGAATACCAATGTCCTCATCCTCACCGGATCACCATTTGCTGGCCGTTTCTCCTTTCCACAGCAGGTGGATTTTGTTCGAATCCCGGGAATGATAAAAAAAACAAACGATGACTACCAGTCTCTTTCTATCCGCATTGATCAAGAACAGGCACTCTCCATTCGTACCAATATCATCCTGGCAACAGCAAAAACTTTCAGACCCAATCTTTTTATTGTTGACAAGGAACCACTGGGTTTAAAGCGTGAAGTTCTGCCTACTCTGGAATGGTTCAAGGAGTTCAGCCCATCGACCACATCCATTCTGGGGCTGCGGGATATCCTTGATGACTCGGCAGTAATACAGAAAGACTGGCTGGCCAAGAACGTCTATTCTTATCTGGAAAAACTCTACGACGAAATCTGGATTTATGGCGATAAGAACATTTATGATCCTGTTAAAATGTATAATATACCGGAGCTGCTCCATAAAAAAATAAAATTCACCGGATATATCCCGAGAAAGCAACTTCCCCAAAAAACCAGAAATATCGTACGTAAACGCTACAGAGTTTTTGACGATGACAAATTTATCCTGGTCACCACCGGAGGTGGTGGAGATGGTTATGAAGTCCTGGAACAGTACATTTCAATGCACGATTATTACCCCACTTCTCTTCCCTTTAAATCAATTATCATTACCGGGCCTTTCATGCCCAAAAAGAAGAGAGAACAGCTTAAAAAACGGGCCAAGCTGTTTGGTATCAAAACTCTTCCGTTCCATCCCAGACTTGAAGAACTGATAGCAGCAGCCGATCTGGTCATCTCCATGGGAGGATATAATACCATATGTGAAATTTTAACCCAGCAGACTCCTGCCCTGATTATCCCCAGGCAGACCCCGCGAAGAGAACAGCTAATCCGGGCTCAGAGACTCAAGAGCAAAGGACTGCTCGATTTTATCCCCTGGACGGAAGTCACACCTCAATTATTAAGAGAAAAAATAATTTCAATTATCGATAGCCAGAAACAATATATCGATACAATAAGAGCATTCAAACTCACTGGTCTTGATACTATGCTGAATCGACTTGACCACTTTAAGAATGAGCATTCAATTGAATAGGCTACAACAAACTCTATCGTCCACCCATCAACAGCCGATCCTCGGCTATGTTTTAAAAGGCTATCCGAGGATTTCAGAAACCTTTATTTCTAATGAAATCCTCCTTCTTGAAAAAATGGGATTTCAATTGCGGCTGTTTCCAATGCGCCAGCCAAGGGAAAATTTCTGCCATGCATCGGTAAAAGAGATAAAAGCACAGGTCGACTACCTTCCAACCGAACTGTTTCTCGATTTCTCCCGCCTGATATCCCCTAATATTTTTCTTGCTGCCAAACGTCCCGCAATTTATCTTAAAACCTTAAATTTCGCTGCCGACGGTGTTCGCCGAAAAAATGGGCTGGCAACCCTGAAACACTTGCTGCAGGCCGGATATCTCACAAATAATATACTGCTGAAAGACAAGAATATTGTCCATCTCCATGGCCATTTTGCTCATTCACCAACTTCTGTAACACTCTTTGCCTCACTTTTATCAGGAACACCTTTCAGTTTCACTGCCCACGCGAAAGATATCTATACCTCTTCAAAGGAGAAGATTAAGCGAAAGATTGAACGTGCCAGATTCGTTACCACCTGCACCTCTCATAACCTGAAATACCTTGAGAGTGTAGCCGGTAACAGCTCCACACCGATTTTCTGCATCTACCACGGTATTGATATAAGCCTGTTTCAACACCGGCAACGCAGTATTCAACCGACACCTCCATATCAATTTTTAACAATTGCCAGACTGACGGAAAAAAAGGGGCTGCCAACCTTATACAAGGCTCTGAAAATCCTTCATGACAAAGGTATTCAATTCCATCACACCCTTATAGGTGATGGTGATGACAAAGAAAAAATCCTCAATCTTATATCTACTTTAGGACTAAACAAAAATTGCAAATGGCTTGGAACCCGAACACATGAAGAGGTACTGCATCATTTCAGGAAAAGTGATCTTTTCATACTGGCCTGTGAAATTGCACGATCCGGCGATCGGGATGGAATCCCCAACGTGCTTGTCGAAAGCCTGGCAATGGGGGTGCCTGCCCTGTCAACTGAGATTTCGGCAATCCCTGAAATCCTGCTCAATGAAAAAACAGGCATCACCGTCGCTCCGTCTGATCCGGAGGCAATGTCAAAAGCAATAATTCGAATGGTCACAGATGAAGATCTGCGCCACCGACTCATCAGCAACGGAAGGAAATATGTGGAAGCCGAGTTTGATAATACTACGTGGGTTACAAACCTGGGGGAGCTGTTTCGGGACCAGAATAGCTTACTTAGAGGAGACGAACGCTGGCTGTCCGCAACCCAAAAGACACATTCTCTCACCACAGAGAGCCTTTAAGCCTTTAAGCCCTTACGCCTTTAAACCCTTAAGCCTGCCCGCAGGGCATTATGTCCAACACCGAATGAATAACCCAAAAGAAAATAACGGAAATTTAACCAGTTTCGGTCTATTACGCCACGGCCAGACAGAATGGAATAAATTAAAAAAAATCCAGGGCTCCTGTGATTCTCCCCTCACCTTGCAGGGAAAACAACAGATAGCAGAATGGTCCATGGTTTTAAAGCACTATAACTGGGACAGGATTCTGGCCAGTGACCTTGGAAGGGTCAAAGAAACTGTATCCATCCTCAATAAGCAACTGGATATCCCTGTTGATTACACATCTCAATTAAGAGAACAGGCCTGGGGTGACTGGGAAGGATTGACCATCCCCTACCTTAAAAAAAACTTTAGTGAAGAGCTCGAGCGCAGAGTGCAAATGGGTTGGTTTTTCTCTGCCCCCAATGGAGAAACCAGGCAGGAAGTGAGGGATCGTACACAATCGGCACTTTTGGAAGCAGCAGGGAAATGGCCGGGAAAAAATATTCTCATCGTCTGCCATCAGGGAGTGATCAAAAGCATTCTCTACTCTATTACCGGGAAAAAATTCCTTCCGGGGGACGAGCAGATGTTTGAGCCAAACAGTTTTCACCTGGTTGGTTGTGGTAAAGACCAGTTTACTACTATTGAATTGAACATTAATCGCACGGTCTGAAGCGGTCATCTCCCACCACAGAGAGCACAGAGGATGCAGAGAAAAGCCTAAATGCGAATCAGCTATTACTGTCAGCACGTCCTGGGAATAGGCCATCTGCACCGCAGTCTTGAGATCTGCAGGGCTATTGCAGGTGAACACGAAGTAACACTGATCCTCGGTGGTCCCAAAGCTCATATCGATACTGAAGGAATTAAGGTTCTACGTCTCCCAGGTCTGCAAATGGACCAGAACTTTCAAAACATGGTCCCGTGCGAAGCGGGCCACCAATTGGAGGATGTTAAACAGGAGAGAAAAGAACTCCTTATTTCCCATTTCATCCATTATAAGCCAAATGTTTTCATTACAGAGCTCTATCCCTTTGGCAGGAAGGCGTTCAGGTTTGAACTTGACCCTGTACTATCCGGCATACAAAATGGGTCCCTTCCAAGCTGTCAGTGCTACTGCAGTGTTCGGGATATTCTTGTAGAAAAAGAATCCGGCAAAGAAAAGTTTGAACGACGGGTGGTAGAGACTCTCAATAAATATTTCACGGGAATACTGGTCCACAGTGACCCTTCTGTTATAACACTGAACACAACCTTCAGTAAAATCGCAGATATCACCACCCCCATCTGTTATACCGGTTTTGTAAGCCAGGCTCACTCCTCTCCAGCAATAAACCGGATACGCCAGAAATTGAAACTCACAGCAGACACCCAGCTGATAGTTGCCAGCATCGGCGGTGGAAATGTGGGAGGACAACTCCTGCAGGCGGTGCTTAAGGCATCCCTTCTTTTTTCCAGTGATTTGAAATTCCATCTGCAGCTCTTTTGCGGCCCCTACAGCGACCGTAGTCTGTATAAGAAATTGCTTGTCCAGAGTTCTGACATCATCTCTGTTGATATCTTCAGCAACCATTTCCCCGAATGGCTTGATGCAGCAGATCTTTCAATCTCGATGGGTGGCTATAACAGTTGTATGAATGTGTTAAGGGCCGGAGTTCCTGCTCTCATTTACCCCTTCGCTCAAAACAGGGAACAGAAACTGCGAGTTCAGGCATTTGAACAGATAAGTGGCATACGCCTCATTACCGAAAACGAACTCTCCCCCGAAATTCTAAAGGAAAAAATCGAATCAATGCTGCGCTATCAACCGACCTCAACTGAAATAAACCTTGATGGTGCCCGCCGGACAGCAGAACAGATTAATCTCTGGCAGGAAAAATAACAAATGACCCGACAGCCCTCTTCAATATATTCAATCCCTCATAAAGACAGTCACAGACGGATATTGAACTGCATCGACAGAGGATGCCACCTTACTTCAAAACCTCCACTGATATTCTTTCGAGCCGATGATATCGGTATACCATCACGCCGGTTTAAACTCCTTATTGATAGCTTTGTAAAGCACCGGGTGCCCCTCTGTCTGGCAACGGTCCCCTCGTGGATAACACATGAACGATTTACAGACCTCCAACAGATAACAGGCAACAACAGTGGACAATGGTGCTGGCACCAACATGGACGCCTGCATCACAACTTCGAACACAAGGGCAAAAAACAGGAATTTGGTCCATCTCGGACAAAAGAAGAAATCAAAAACAGCCTTAGCATGGGAAAACAACGACTTGAAGAAATAGTGGCTGATGAATTCCAGCCATTTTTCACTCCGCCCTGGAATCGCTGCAGCAGTGCTACCATTAACTCACTTGTAGAACTCGAATTCCACGCTCTCTCTAGAAGCCGTGGGGCCAGACCGGAAACGGTTCCAGAACTGCCTGATTTTCAGGTTGGAGTGGATCTGCACACCCGAAAAGAAATCTCCCCCCACCTTGGATTTGAAAATCTCCTTGCCGAACTTGAAGAAAATATAAGCTCCGGACAATGCGGGATAATGATCCATCATCAAAGAATGAACAACCGTGCATTTGAACTGCTCGACTTGCTTCTTGCTATCATAAGCGACAATCCCCAACTCACTCCAGTTCTTTTCAGTGATCTGATCGGGGGAGAGGTTCAACCCATCGACAAGCAGCGGTATTGATATTGACAATATAATTTGAAAAAACTAGAGTAACGACTACTTTGAAAAGAATGTACCCCAACACCCCACAAGGGGGTATAAGTGCCATGGTGGTATATATAACCTTATAATTTCAAGGCACATTACTCGATTACTTGTTTTTTATTACAGCTTTTATGGAGTAAGGCACTAATAAATAATCAATTTCAACTCAGGAGAAACAGCACAAATGATGGAAACTCCAGGGCTGTCTGAGAACAGGAAAGATGTAAATCGTCTTGTCGCTTTGCCTTTCCGAAAATCCGTGCAGATGGCCTATCAGTCAATTCGTGTTCGTTTTTTCCGTTCCATGGTTACCACCATGAGTCTGGTGCTGGCAGTAGCCTTTCTTGCCTTTATTCAGGTTGGAAATGATATAGCACAGGGGTTGCTCAGCAGCGGTAATCCTGATTTTATCCAGGCCCTGGCAAAAGCCGGTTTTGACATTTCTCCGGAAAACACAGCTGTCACCAGCTCCGCCAAACAACGATGGATTGTTTTCCTTTCTCTTCTTGTCTGTGTTGTCGGCATTATCAATGCACAACTCATGTCAGTTACCGAACGATTCAGAGAAATTGGCACCTTGAAATGTTTGGGAGCACTGGACAGATTTATCGTTCGCATTTTCTTACTTGAGGCGACAATGCAGGGACTGGCAGGAGCTTTTGCAGGATCACTGCTCGGAGCAGTTACTGCTCTGCTCACATCACTGGCCAGATTCGGATTTTCCCTCGGTTCGCATATACCCTGGTCGCAGATCGGTATTACCCTGTTTTTCACCCTCTGTATCGGGACATTTTTAAGCCTGCTTGGTGTTCTCTATCCGGCGATGCTCGCATCTCGAATGCGACCGGTGGAGGCGATGCGGGTTGAACAGTAGCTCCTTAGAATATCGAATATCGAACAAGGAATTATGAATGTCGAAGGAACATTACTATGACAGAAAGCAAAAAAATTGTCCGAGTAAGCGAAGTCACCAAGAACTTTGACCTGGGAAAGATTGTGGTCAAAGTTCTCAAAGGGATCGACCTCGAGATAGAAACAGGAAAATACGTTTCTATCATGGGCCCCTCAGGCTCGGGTAAATCGACACTCTTTAATATGATTGGCGGTCTCGATAAACCAACAGCCGGTAAAGTCTTTATTGATGAAGTTGATATTGCCCAGCTCGATGCATATGAGTTGGCCTGGCTCCGTTGCCGGAAGATTGGTTACATCTTCCAGACATTCAATCTCATTCCTGTTATGACAGCCCTTGAGAATATCACTCTGCCGATGACATTTGCCGGTGTTTCCGGTGATGATGCTACTGAACGTGGTATGGCTCTGCTTAACCAGGTTGGTCTGACAGGCAGGCATGGACATCGCCCTTCAGAGCTTTCCGGCGGTCAACAACAGAGGGTTGCTGTAGCCCGGGCTCTCGCCAACACACCGGCTATTATTCTTGCCGACGAACCGACAGGCAATCTCGATCTGACCACAGGTGAGGATATCATCAACCTTTTAAAAGAGTTAAGTGTGGAACGGGGTGTTACCGTCATTTCAGCAACCCATGACTATAAGATGCTGAATGTCTCCGACCAGGTCATCTGGATACGAGATGGGCGCATAGACAAAATACAGGCCAGAGAGGAACTTGAGATTAGAACGGGGGGCCTTGAAAGTGCAGGCGCCTGACCGAGTGCGACCCACCATGAGATCTCACCGATGATCAATCAGAACCAGTTCTTTTTTGATGGTTTTACGGAACTGATTGCACTTCATCCTGCAATAGCTGTTAGTTTTTGATTTTTCAAGTATTTCATTGAAATAGCCCCCTTTCAAAATGTCTTCCAACGGTGTTGTTTTGAAATTAATAGCGGCATAATACTTCTCGATTAATGGCAATATAAATTTAAAAGATGCGTTGTGTTCGGTAATATACATGCAATGGGCATAACAACACGGATGAACGGTTCCATCCGCGGCAAGATATAAAGACCCGTTATCCAGGGGCCTGCAGGTCACAACCGCATTGGTAGACATTGCCTTTTCATCATAAGAGTGGAAAATATCTCTTTTAATTTGAAATTTTATTTTTTCTGCCTTTTTAAACTGCCCGCCATAATCCCTGGAAGGGACGACCATGAATCGACTGCAGCCAATTTGCCGGGCTATTTTCTCCGCCTCGTCTATCTGGTGTTCATTGTGCTGAAACAAGATAAATTTCCAGTGGGCGATACCACCTCCTCGTGTAAATGCCTCAATATTTTTAATAATCTTATGATAATCGGTTCCAACCCGATGAATGACATGGGTATCAGAAAGGCCGTCCACCGAAAATTCCATGCTGCCATCCTTGAAAAACTGCCCCAGGGATCTCCACCAGTCTTCATCCTGAACCGATCCGTTGGTATTCCCGCCTAAAACCGTATTTTTGTTTAACTGCTTTATATATTCAGCAATTTTAACCATGTCCCTGTTAGTAGACAGATCTCCAAAATTACCTGAAAAATTAATCCATTTCAGTCTCTTGATCAAAGTTTGCGGCAATTTTTTAAAGTCAGCCAATGTTATCACATGATTTCCATAGGGCCGAATTTTTTGCTCTCTGCTGCAGAAAGGGCATTTAGCGATACACTTGGATGATATTTCAATATTAAGGGCTTTGATATGTTTCAAAGTAAGCATAAAAGTTCCTGGAGGTTAAAGTTGATTTTATTCTTTTAGCTAAAGTGTTGTATTTATTCGTCCGGTCTTTTAAGGTAGCTGTTTATAGTATATATTCTCATTTAGTTGCTGCAACCGAGAATAACTCAATAGTTGTTATTAAAAACATCAGGTATCGAACAGATAATGGCAAACGGCAGAAAAATACAGGGAGATGCATGAACAGAGCTCTTCACATATTCTACTTCACCATTTTCTATTTTATCCTCCTATTCAGTCCGCTTTTATGCACGGCCGATATTGACGCATCCTCCATCCACAAAACCATTGAGACACTCAGCAGTTTTAAAAGCCGCACAACCGGTTCAGCCGGATATGAAAAAGCTGCAA
>JAOZLO010000492.1 GCA_029934775.1 Desulfocapsaceae bacterium | reverse complement strand
ACATAAAATATACAGATAAACACCACTTCAAGATAAATAACAAAATTATTGCTATCACCCTTAGCAACTGAATGATCTTCTCAATCTTTGGAGTCTCGGTTATTCGTTTCTTGATTCAATGGCTACAATGATAGATTGAACAATACACAGTTGTAATTTTTCTGGGGGGGCAGTTGACTTCCGGAGCAATTCCATCAATATTACTGTCTGTTAGAGTTTTCTGTCGGTTTATTTCGGATAGGTTTTTCCTCGAAACTGTATTCAGCCAGCCACCCCCGCCCTTGATTCGTGGCATTGGTTACAAACCAGATGAGGACTTTGTTGGTCCAGGTGATTAACTCCGGTGGAATGTTGGGTCCGCTGTATATGGCAATTATTTTTTCATGCGTCCCTGTGCCATTAAAAAAGTAAACAAAATCCGTTTTTGCTTCAGTGTCAAAGTCAGTGAACCGGATTCGGATAACTTGACCCTGAGGGGCAGTGATCTGCCATTTGCAATCTGTTCCTGCCGAATATTCCTCTGGACCACTGCCGTCATCAAAACTCCCTTCTTCAGTGAGATAGCTGCTTCCACGGCAAAAGCGGGTGCGGAAATTAATGGGTTCCACCCTGTACTCCATGAGCCATTGACTTTCTACTGCCTTTGAGGCTGACTCAAAGCGAACAGTAACCTTGTTACCGGAAACAAAAACTTTGTCAGGCATGGAGTCAAGTGGGTAGCTTAACGAGGGATTTTCCCCAGTGTTGTCTTCCCTATAAAAATGGAGGACACCTTGCCCCTGGTTACTTATGGCAACAGGCCTTTTGAACCATACCCCTTTTATTTCACCGGAGACCTTGATCCGCCAGGAACTCTTTTCTTTGTTTTGCTGTTGGTAAAGGAGAAATCCTTGAGGACGTCTCCAGGATTTTTTATGTGAATCAGCTTGTTGGATGCCGGCAACTGCCTTGCCGACATTCAGTCGTCCTGCTCCCAGCTTACCTATGAGTTTGGTATCCTCTGGCTCAAAAGGGTCTGCAGAGTTTTTCAGTGCAGCTTTTATCTCATCTGGAGAGTAATTCGGGTATTGAATCTTCAGCACCACAGTAGCAGCAGCTACCATCGCTGCTGCTTGTGAACTGCCACTATGCACTTCACGGTGAGTATCCGATAGTGCTCCCGAACTGGCTATTTGGTGACCGGAAGCGGACAGGTCGACAAATGACCCAAAGTTGGAGCGAGCCAACTTGTGGCCCTCTCTGTCCAGTGCGGTCACAGCAATGACAGACTCGAAGGCTGCAGGATAGTGATTCAGCTCGTCAGAGAAGTTTCCGGCAGAGCCGATTACTAGAATACCCTTGTCCCGGGCTTGCCGAAGGATGCGTTCTTCTACCTCAGAAATGTGGACGCTACTCCAGGCACAAAGGATAATATCTGCACCTGTCCGGACAGCATACTCAATTCCCACATATCCATCTTTGATGTAGGTTTTTTCTGCGTGATCCGAAAGAGCTTTGATAGGTAAAATTTTTACAAAATCTTTAGCCTGGTCACCATATGCTTTTCGTAAAACAGCGGCTATAATGCCGGCAAGGTGGGTCCCGTGATAGTATGCGGCTAACCTGTTTTTCGGAGGTGCCACCAGAGCATTATCATCTGCGACATCCCAGCCATGGACGTCGTCCACCATACCGTTGCCATCATCATCGATCAGGTTCCCTGAAATTTCACGGGGATTATTCCAGATAAATCCTTTCAGATCCTCATGGCTGATCTGAACCCCATCATCAACGATGGCGATAAGCAGTGGATCTGAAGTGGCAGGAACAAGGCCCCCTGGAACGTTAATAGCCTCAAGGAAATCGAAATCGGATACCTCAGCCCTGACGGACTCTGTTGCTGCAGGCAGCAGGAAGCTTAAAAACATGATAAGCCGAAAAAGAAAAGCAGTCATCGTTGATCGCCTCGTATACGAGTTATGAAAATCAATGATGCGTCTCTCATGCTGTACAGGCAGTATCATACATCTACCGGGTGATTTCCTCTGTGCCGCCTCTTTCGCCCAATCTTCTATTTGTCAGCCCCGGCCCTTGTCCTGGATGTAGAGGGATCCGACCCCGAAGATCAGGAAGGGCAAAGGTTGTCCGACCATCCCCACCATAGGTTGTACCAACAAGGGAGAATACGGCGGTGTTTTGTGAAATAGCCAGTAGTTGTCCATCACAATGGGCCCAGCCTCGCGGGGCAAAGTTTCCGGCAAACATGCTTATCTCGGCTAAAAAAGGATCTACCGAGTTCCTTGATGGGTAAGTACCTTGCAGTGCAATAATATAGTATATCCCAAGGTAAGGCTGCATGTTGTTAAGAGAAAAATGTTGAGTGGCAGGCTGCTGGGCGATCCAGTTGTTCCCGTCCCAGGTCATCAGATCCCCCGGATCTGTTGCTGTATTCAGACCAACTGTATAGTTGATATTGTCTACGATAACTGGTGCCTCGCCAGTGTAAGTCTGGGTTCCTCCACTGGTATTGTTTCCGCCTAATGGAATAACCACCACCTTATCTGCAGCAGCAAGTGAGCTTGTTAGAAAAAAGATACTTGCAAGCCCAATAAATAACCAGTAAACACCATACTTGTTTTTCATAATCCCTCTTGTCAGTATATCCCGTAAGGGTATTAATAATAGACTGAACATATTTTCCACGTTGCAGGAGACGGAGTCGTCGCCTCCCTGCAAGTACTCCATGTTCTATTTATCACATTTGAAGCGTTATTGACAGAAACAGTTTATGTGTGGTGGGTCATGTCTAATCTAGCAGCTAGCGAAGCGTTTGGTTCTGTGGTTAATACTGCCACATCGAATATTTTGATATCTTACTAGCTCCCCAATAGTACATGTCTACTGTGAGTCTCTGGTTCTCAGGAGGCCGAATGCCTATCACATTTTAACTTGCAGCCCGTCCAAGATGGTTCCAGAAAATATCGCATCGAGCCCCCGCACTTGGTTCATAATTCCAGCCTCATGTAAGCATCTTTGATTTCCTCAGCCTGAA
>JAOZLO010000491.1 GCA_029934775.1 Desulfocapsaceae bacterium | reverse complement strand
TCACCCTCTGCCACAAAATTTATCCATGGAAAAAAAACAGCATAAATCAACTCAAAGACCACCATTTCGTAAAATTTTAACGAAAAGCAGCCTTGCATTTTTGTCCATGGCTCCTCTTCTGCTGGGAGTTATCGGTCTGGTTGGTCTTTTTCAAGTTCTGGTGACTCCCAGGATGCTCGCCAGCTTATTCCAAGATAATCCCCTGGTTGATACTTTGATTGGCACATTATCGGGTGCGGTTGCTTCAGGTAATCCGGTGATCAGTTACGTTGTCGGTGGAGAGTTGTTAGGGCAGGGGGTTTCACTTTATGCCGTAAGCGCTTTGATTCTAGCCTGGGTGACTCTGGGGGTGGTCCAGCTGCCGGCAGAGGTAGAGGTGTTTGGTGGTCGCTTTACCCTGTATCGGAATATATTGGCTTTTTTCTTCACCATGTTTTTGGCTGTTTTGACGACTGTTACTGTGCAGGTTTTCTTATGAAGAAAGAGGATAAACCCTTTGTCTTCAGGGGTAAATATATTTTTCTAACCGTCCTTGTCACTTATGTAATACTTTTCCTTGCGGGTAGTGAAAAGGTGATGCCGGCTGTGCTGAAAAGCGGAAACATTATGATGAAAATTTTACCGATTCTTGTCGTTGTTATCCTGCTGACAGCCTTGCTTAATTATTATTTGCAGCCCAAACAGATCATCAAGCATCTTGGCCATGAAAGTGGAGCTAAAGCCTGGTTGTGGGCTCTGATAGCCGGAGTGGTCAGCCATGGGCCGATGTATGCATGGTATTCCCTGCTTGAGGACTTGCGTAGCCATGGTATGCGGGATGGATTAATTGTTGTTTTTTTTGCCTCCAGGACAATAAAAATCCCGCTACTGCCAATAATGGTTGATTATTTCGGCTGGGTTTTTACTTTCGTTCTTTCTCTATATATATTAATTGGTGCCCTTATCCAGGGATTGTTTCTGGAAATACTGGATAACAGATGAGGATCTTGGCAGACGATTTGCTGTTCGTTCCATCTAAATCATTAAAAAAGGACTTACCAAAGTCCATAACAAAAAAAGAGGTTAACATGTTTAATGTAGACGTAAATAAAGACAAATGTACCGGTTGTGAAGAGTGTATTGATAGTTGTCCCGTTTCTGTATTCGAGTTGGTGGATGGTAAATCCGAGCCGGTAGAGATGGAGGAATGTCTTGGTTGCGAGACCTGTGTAGAGGTCTGCCCGGAAGATGCTATTATAGTAACAGAGGTTTAGGGTTTAGGAAAAAATCAGCAGTGTCCGGTTAAGTTTTTGCGGTAGAGTAAGTGAGTTGTTTTCGGAGTGTCATTCAATAAATTTGAAAATCAAGAAATTTACTGGATGATGCTCTCAAAAGTTACCCATGAATCCTTCCGCAGGATCTAAACCGGACACTACTTAAAATAACTCATTTATCTGTATTTAAACTGACGCAATTTTCTCACCGGACAGTACTGAGAAAAAATAGCAAAAAAGAGATGCTGTAACTGCTTTAGCGCTCGAACTCCACTGATCGGGGTAATTGATACGGATTGTCCGTTCCGCAACAGATGGATACGGAATGTACGTTATCCTGATTTGATTATATTCTTCAAGTTCATATTGACATATACTCATTAAAAAGGTATTTTTTTTAATAAACCATCAGTATAAATATCAATTTATCTGGGAGGAAGCTATGAAGTATTTGGGATTTGCAGTGTTTTCACTCGCGGTGTTTATGTTTGCTCTGCCGGCACAGGCTGTCACATCAAAATGTGAGGAATGTCATTTAAAATTGACACCGGGAATAGTGAAAGACTTTAACAGGGGGGCTATGTCTGAAACCTTGACCTGTGACGTCTGCCATGGTGAAGGCCATATGAGTGCGGATGATGCGGATAAGGCCAAGTTACCAACCATAGCCACCTGTAAAGAATGCCATGATGACCAGGCGGACCAGTATCTAAGCGGGAAACATGCCAAAGGTCTCCTTCCGATTGTAGCTTTTCCAGGATTTGCTCATAAACAACCTACCGCATTTATTGCAGGGCAGAAAGGCTGCAATGGTTGTCATAATATGGGTATTGTAGATGAAGAAACGAAGAATAAGGGATTGGCTGGTGAATTCAGGGCTCATTATAAATATGGTATGGACTGTCAGAACTGCCACACCAGACATGCTTTCTCCAAAGCTGAGGCCCAGGAGCCTGAAGCATGCATGCAGTGCCACACAGGATTTGATCATGCACAATGGGAAATGTGGACCCGCTCAAAGCATGGTGCTGCGTATATGACTGACAGAGAGGCCCACAGAGGACCGACGTGTCAGGATTGCCATATGGCAAAAGGAAACCACAGGGTGATGACCGCATGGGGGTTCCTGGCAGTCAGGTTGCCCGAAAAAGATGCAGAGTGGATGGGATATCGAGTCAGTATTCTGAAAGCGTTGGGCGTTTTGGATAAAGACGGTAATCCGACAGCCAGATTGGACGTAGTCAAAGCTGCAGACATGGCAAGATTGACGGAAGAAGCGTTTAACACTGAACGGGATGCGATGAAAAGCACTTGCCAGGAGTGCCACAGCGAAACATATGTCAGGCTGAATATGGAAAATGCCGATCAGATGATTAAAGCTGCAGATGAAATTTTTGCAGAAGCTATTGAACTGGTAGCCAAACTGTATATGGACGGTGTTCTTGAGCCTACGACAAATCAGGCCACCTTTCCATATCCTGACCTCCTGACATTCTACGAAGTGGACAGCCATTTGGAAGAATTGCTGTATGAAATGTTTATGGACTTCAGGATGAAAACATATCAGGCTTCTTTTCATTTAATGCCTGATTATACCACCTGGTATGGTCTTGCTAAAATGAAAGAAACACTTGTTAAAATGAAAGGTCTGGACAAGCATTTGAGAATGTAGAGAGAATGGCTTATTAGTAAAAAAAGAGGGATTTATTTCCCTCTTTTTTTTGTCTTGAAATTAGCATTTGAAGTGATAGAAAAAAGTTCAACATTCGTTTGAACCA
>JAOZLO010000490.1 GCA_029934775.1 Desulfocapsaceae bacterium | reverse complement strand
TAAAATTTTCATAAATTTTGATCCAAAAAAATCTGGGTTTGTGAATAAAATCCTGAAACAGATTATACTATTATCAATAGCAAAAAACCGCATACTAATTTATGGTGTGCGCTCTAAATCCAAGCCGACTGATAACATCCAGTGGTGCATCAGATGCACTTATGACAGCCTCTGAATCGGCAGAAAAAATTTACAATTTGATTGTTGGCAAAGAGCTGATCAATGGTGGCTATTACTGCGTCGAGTCTGGAATCATGCCATGGTGACACTACCTGATGTCACCATGCTCATACTCAAAATGGAAAAGGCCAGTTGTCAGTGACTACTGTCTGTATCACTAAATGTTTTATCGAGGAAATATTCTCCAGCAAGAAAACCAAACCCTACTACCCCCAACCCTGCAACAACCAGGAGATATTCAGCTACAGTAGGTGAATAGGAAAGGTATTGCTGAACACCCACATACTCATGATTAGCCGGAACAATCTGACCGGAAACCACCATGTTAAAGCGGGAAAAAAATTGGCCGACAAGAACCATTAAAGCTGCTGCGGACATAACGTAAATTGATTTCAATCGGCTTACAACCAGTATCAAACACGGCAGTACAAGCCCAATTCCTATCTCAAAGCCCCAGAAACTAACAGCAAGAGGCCCCCGGGCGAGTGAGTCTGCAGCCAGAATCATCTCGGCCGAGCCAACGTATGCATTCGCAAATTTCCAGGCTGTCGCGAGCCCGACAAGAAAAGTCATCAGTACCATGATTTTGCCGGCTGTCTGTAACCCCCAGAATGTTTTCTCATCCATCTTTCGATTATGAAGAATATGTGAATAGTGAGTAAACATTATCACCGCTGACGCGCCTGAAAGAACAGCACATGCGAGAAAAAAAACAGGCAATTGTGATCCGTACCAGAATGGTCTTGAGTTAATAGACGCAAAAACAGAGCCGAGATTACTGTTGGCAAGAGATTCGGCAATAGCCGCCATTACACCAAAAATAACTGCGGCTGAATACCGTTTGCTTACAATAAGAAAAAATTCCAAGAGCATAATTCCTACGGCCATCCCGTATAATGTCCCCATCCACCATATATTGGAAGTAACATTTGGGTAAAGAAGGACCCCAAGGGGCATTCTCCAGGGATTTTCAATCTCAAGTCCAATTACAGTAAAGGCCCCGAGCAGAACAATTATAGACGACCAGACCATTCTATTTGCCAGAGGAGCCATACGATTTCCACCAAAAACATGACTGAAAGCCGCAAGCATACAGAGTCCGGTTGAAATAATAGCGAAGTAGGCGTAAACACCTATAAGCATGCCCCAGGGCATAGCCCTGGTATTCGCAAAAGCGTGATGATGCCCAACCACTTGTGCGTATACTGCCCCTGCTACGCCAATAAAAATCATAAAAAGAGTGACCCACATTAACCTGTTAGTGGATACCTTGATCCCCTCAGGCGAAGATGTGCTTGTTGAATTCGCTGCCATTACTTTAATACCTCCAACTTCTTTATGATGGCGTCGTAAAAACTCTCCATCAGCTTCGTTGTTACAAGATTTCTTTTAACACTGCATCCATACCACGAAGGTCTTTATACCTCTCCTACCGGGATGTTAGTAGTGTATGAGATTGCCCACATCAATGGGCAGAGGTCTCCTCTTTTCCCAGCAACCTGGCATGCCCCTTAACACCGATATGACATGCTGTGCAACGAGTATCAGATGCAAATGCGGTATCACCATCATGACAGGCACCGCAATACCCGCCTTCATACAGAGTGGCCATGGTGAATTGTTCATCCTCCTCCGCTGCACCTGCCTCCATCTCAAACAGATCATCATGACAAGAATCACAACTCAAGCCAGCTTCCACGGTATGTACTTTGTGATCAAAAATAACAGATTCAACTGGTTTGACCCATACTACAGGTTCTGCAGGACCATATTTTTCTTCATCATACTCTTCATTTTTTACCTGCACGTCACCACTGGCAGAAAGCAGTACAGCCGTGAACAGCAAAGAGAAAATAACCAATAACAACAAGTATTTTTTCATTTTTCTATCTCTCCCACATATCTGCATGGTTCTCTACCGAATAGACAAAGTAGAGAAAACTGAATATTAAGACTAGCACCCCACAAGGGGGTATAAGTACCATGGTGGTACATCCAACTACATAATTTTAAAACATATTCCCCAATTTCTTGTTTTTTATGACAGAAATTAAGGAGTAAGGTACTAAGAATTGATATAAAAAATATTTGGAATTGCCCCGGTTTCCGGGCGAAGCACCCAAACAATGGTCTCTGGAGAGTGAAGCAATTTAAACACACGGCTCTCCGGGTCAGCAAGGTTCCCAAAAACCCGAACATCAGCAGGGCATGCTTCTGAACATGCTGTCGTTTCCTCGCCCTTTGAAAGGCGGGTATCCAGACAAAAATTACACTTATCAACAGCTCTGGTTTCTTCTTTAAAATATCGTGCATTGTAGGGGCAGGCAGCCATACAGGTTTTGCACCCTATACAACGGCTGGGTTCCATAACTACAATGCCGGTCTTTTTATCCTTCCAGGTTGCGGTTGTCGGACATACTCTGACACAAGGTGGTCGGTTGCAATGATTACAGAGCACTGGTACGAACAGTGTTTCAAACCCGCCGGTGGCAAGAGCACGACGTTTTTCAAGGATTGTCGTTCGAAACCCGTAGGATGGTACATGATTGGTCTTCACACATGCATCTTTGCAACGCTCACAATCAATACATAAATGCTCTCTAATGATCATACTGTAAAAAGGGTCATAGGGATACTTGCCGACTTCCGGTACAACACTGGCTGCCTTCACATTCCTGACAGACGTCAAAGAAAGCACACTGCCACCGAGGTAAAGACCAGTCACGCTCAGCCCCATTTTTATAAATTTCCGTCTCTCAGCAGAGGATAAAGTATTTACATCCTCACTTTCCAACTGCTCCAACTCATCTAATTTCATACTCGAACCTCTTTTTTCGACTTCTCTGTTCATCC
>JAOZLO010000489.1 GCA_029934775.1 Desulfocapsaceae bacterium | reverse complement strand
GCAACCTATATTCGTTAATGACTGGAACTATACCTCCCCATAAAAGCTGTTCATACTCACCTCCAACACCAAGCAATCCATAAAAAAAATAATGGGTATTCACCTTTTTTTCCTTCTAATTTCAAAGTTAATACCTTAGAAATACAGACTAATCTTGTTAGGTATGTCATGTTGTGGAGGTGAAATAATTTCGCAAAAATAGGTGTATATACCCATTTACTTTTAAGTATTATTGTGATGTAATTGGAGTAATACCTTTACAATATAAGATAAAGCCAAACCTGCCGTAAGGTAGGGACGGAAAGCTACGGATCTGAGAAGAGAAAGCCGAGCTGCCTACTAATGAGGCAGCTCGGCTTTTTTGGTTCTTTTCAGCAGAATAGATCAAAACACCTATCGAATAATATTTTCTGATTACCCCTCTTTCTCAGCAAGCTTTAAGAGCCGCAGAAGCCGAGGCTTACTTAGATAGGTGTGCTGGCTCAAGGAGACGGATCAGGCCGGGGATCAGCAGTAAACCCAGATTGGACTTGAGCTGTTGGGGATGGGCAGCAGTAAGCGTGATTACGATCATTGGATCGAGCGTATTAACTAAGGTGCACTGATTATGGATGGAAAAAAATCAACTGCTCAGCTGAGAGAAAAGATAAGAAATCTTAAACTCAAAAATCAAAATTTAGAAAAACTCATACTACATCGGACTTACGAATTTGGAAAAGCCAAAAGTACGTTGGAGGAGCAGGTGACGCAAAGGACTCTTTACCTACAGGAGCAAAAGGAACAGCTACAAGCCATAACAGAGAATGTTCCTGGAGTTGTTTATCAATTCTACTCAAACAACAACGGCGAGGCGGGTGTACATTATGTCAGCCCTAAATTAACTGAAATATTTGGGATCGAATTCGTTGAAGATGGCGCCCGTTTTTTTCAAAAATTCTCAGAAAATATTCATGAAAAAGACCAAAATATTTGGTTCAAATCCATCCATGAGGCTATCAAAAAACAGCGTCCATGGAAATGGAAGGGACGTTATATAAATCCTTCTGGGGAAGAAATATGGTTTGAAGGACATTCGATCCCTACGGTACGTAAGAATGAAATTATTTTTGACGGGATCTTTATTGATATCACACATAAGATAAAACAGGAAACAGAACTTAGACAGGCAAAAGAGGCGGTTGACACTGCCAATAAAAAATTAGAACAGCGAGTTGCTGATCGTACTGCTCAGCTTGACCAAAAGACTGGACGACTTAGGGAGACAAATGTCGCTCTCAAAATTTTATTGGAAAAGCGGGAGGAAGATAAAAGAGAACTTGAAGAGAATGTAATGTTTAATGTTGAAAATTTAATTTACCCATTCCTGGAAAAGTTAAAAATGAAATGCAACGAAGAATCTCAACAAACTTTCCTGAAAAGCATACAATCAAATCTTGACGAAATTACTTCTTCCTTTGCACCTAATCATAAAAACTATCTTTCAAACCTCACCCCTGCTCAGGTTCAAATTGCCAACTTAATCAAGCAAGGTCAGACGACAAAGGAGATCGCATCTCTTTTAAATCTCTCTCCTGCAACTATTGCCTGCCATCGACAGGAGATTAGAAGAAGACTTTGCTTGACTAATAAAAAGACAAATCTTCAAACAGCCCTCGCAACCATCTCATAACAACTAAATCTTCTAGTTGTTATCTACATGTTTTTCACCCATTGCCAATACTTGCAAAGTAACATAATCTTCATAGTGAGGAAATCTGATGAGAGGATTGCCCACAACTTCAAGGTTTCTATTCGATTGGACTGACAAATAAAAAACCGGCAAGCCTTCACTTCCTGTAAGTAATTTATAATATAACATAAAGTGTAAGAACAGAGCATAAACTACTTCAAATGTTCTTTACATCGCAATACCTAGAGAAATTAGTTTTCAATCAGAAAATAAGAAATTGTAGACCTGTATATCTGACTTAATAAGAGTATTGGGAAGCTGACAAAGTTGGTACGTCCCAGTATTCACGGTTACAAAAATTAGAAGGAAGATGCAATGGTCAATTATTCAGAATGTATTGTTTGCTTATGGCTATTTCCTATTGTTTTCCAAATATTGCTTCCGCTCGCTTTATTAACAATTTGGCTTGTTGGGAGGGTTCCTTATTTTTATTGGTGGGATCGGGATAAACATGATAGTACCAGTCCTCCTTGAGTTGGGCTGTCTTTGGGGAAAAATTTAAAGCCCAAGAAAACGAAATATGGATTAATTAACAAGTAATGGTCGAATCACCGCAAGATAGATTTTTTAACCTGACATATACCAGACAGATTAATTCAACATGAAACTTAGAAAACAAGAGATCCTCGGATCCTTCACCGTGATAAATGAAGATAACGAACTCAAAAAGGTAATTATAAGTCAGGATATTGTTACCCATTACAAGAAAGAAGAAAGCTATCTCAAACATTTTCGTTTGGAGTCCCTTTCAGGGGCGATAGTATATCAGACAGAAGACCCTGGTATTTTAGAATTAGTCAATGGAACTATATTCAGAAGAAAAAAACGATGAATTTACACTCTTTTGTTCCTGGAGAGGGGGCTGCACGTTCCATCTATATATAGATTCTAATATCAGTAAAGTTATGTCTTTCGGTAATCCGCGAAACGGAGGTTATGTTCCGTGCGTACCGTATGCAAAACCAGCGTGTGCGGTAAACCCTTATTTTGTTAAGGGATGAGACGAGGGGGGCGGTATCCTTCGTTAGTATCAAAGCTCATCTCTGCTTTTCATCAGAGATCAGCCTCCAGAGAGCCTCGCTAGGTAACTCTTGCGGGGCTTTTTCATCCTAAAGGTGTTTTCGGCATGAATATATTTTCACTCTTTAACAAATCTATATTGCGATTGTTCTCAGTAATCATATGAAAATATTAACAGATGTACCACACTGTTCCCTTGACCTGCAACAATGTGATACATAAATTAATTTTGATATACATTTCAATATATTTGATTCGAGATAAAGCCAAACCTGTCATAAGATAGGGACGGAAAGC
>JAOZLO010000488.1 GCA_029934775.1 Desulfocapsaceae bacterium | reverse complement strand
AGAAGAGTAAAAAATGCATAGAGAGTTAGCCAAATCTTCTGCGTCCATTTTCCTCATATTATGTATTTTGTCGACTGTTATTCTCAGCACTGCGAGAGGTAATGACACTGTTGCGTATCAGATAGCTGACATCCAGCTTCAGCTGACTGACACCACGCTTACTTACACAATATCAGGAACATCTGCCCCTGCGTATACCGTTTCGGAAAGATTTTCACCTTTTAGAGCGGTAATTGACATTGCCGGAGGAGTTTTATCTGAGAACTTGTCACAAACTAAAATGACTCTCCCGGCAAGCGACTTTGCTGCCCTAAAATTATCCGACCTCAAAGATCAGGATCCTGCTGTCTTACGATTCGAATTTTCCATAGCCGACAGTCACGATTATTCAGTAGCCCTGAACGGGACTGATCTGACCATTAAAATTGAACTCGCAGGAGAAAAAACTGCAGCCAAATCCAATTTAAAATCACAAGTCAGAGCTCTTACAGATTTCAATGTTACAACTACGCCTGCTGCCACTACCATTGTTATTGCTTCCAGCTCGCTAATAAAAGACTACACTGTAGATACTGTGGGAGGTGGAGCTAATAAGCCGCCACGGATGTTTATTGACGTAAAAGATGTAGACATAAGTGAATTGATCAGAGAAAAGCATATTGGTACTTCTGTTAAAAAAATACGAGTAGCCCCAAGGGACAATGGAGCAAGAATTGTTTTTGATTCTGCTTCCTCAAAACTCTTTCGCTACACAGTTTCGCCATCCCAGGAAGGCCTAGTAGTTGTAATTAATGAAACTGCAGTCAAATCTTCCAAATTGTCTCAAAAAACACAGAAAACCAAAGTGGACGGCAGTGCAGCCGCAGATGTCACCCTCGATTCTCTTATTGGTTCCCTGGAACAATCGATAGCTGATCCAACTGCGAAGAATGTACCAGATGAGACTGAACAGATGCTCACCTCCCTGGCGGATGATTTTTCTTTTTCCGGTTATAATAAGCAACGGATAAGCGTAGATTTTTATAAAATTGATATTCATAATGTTTTTCGACTCTTCAGACAGATCACGGATCTGAATATTATTGTAGATGAGGGAGTGGGTGGTTCTTTGACTCTCGCTCTTTCCGACGTTCCATGGGATTTTGCTCTTGATATCATTCTCAACCTGATGAATCTCAAAAAAGAGGAGAGATTTAATACTATAGTTATTTATCCTGGGAAAAAAGAATTTGTCTGGCCCACCCGGGCAGAAGATAACTTATCATTTGAGGCAGATATCGAAGTCGTAGAGCAGGAAGCTCTCATTATCGAGCAAGGCGTCACCCAGTCAAAAGAAATCATGCAGGCCAAAGAGTACATGGTAAAAGCACAGACGCTGGGAAAAGGGGAGGAGTATGAGGAAGCAGCACTCTTCTATACCAAGGCGTGGGAGCTCTGGCCTGATAACATCAAACTGACCAACAGACTGGCCACGCTCTACCTGGTACACCTGGGCATGAACGCTAAAGCAGTTTACTACGCAGAGAAAAGTCTTACCATTGATCCGCAGAACAGTTTTGCTGCACTGTACGCAGCCATTGGATCAGCCAATATGCAGAGAATTTCTGATGCTTCCGAATATTTTACTCAAAGTATAAGTGGGTCTCCACCGATGAAGGAGGCACTCATCAGCTATGCTGCTTTCAGTGAAAACAACAACTTGAATGAGGCAGCAATAAAGCTTCTTGACAAATACCATTCTCATTATGGAGAAACAGTCGATACCATGGTTGCAAAGGCGAGAGTCCTTGATAAACTCGGACTCAAAAAAGAAGCTGCAGAACAGTATAAGGCGCTCCTTGGCTCCGGATTTCAGTTACGCCCGGATCTGAAAAAATATATCTCCAGTCGCATTGCTGAAAATAATTAGCACCCCACAAGGGGGTATAAATACCATGGTGGTACATTGAGCCACATATTTTTAAAATACATTCCTCTGTTTCTTGTTTTTATGACATGAATTAGGGAATAAGGCACTAACAGCAAATAAATCACCCACAACCTGAGTTTTCTTTAACTTCAGTCCAAGAGGTTTTTATGAAGTCGATTAAAAACATTATCCTTTTCAGTAGCCTCTTGCTACTCTCCCTGCTCCTCGCCTCCTGTGTGACAGAAACACCACCAAAGCAACAGGATGCACAGCTTGTAGAGGAACAGCAGACGGCGGAAGTAGTTGAAGTAAAACCGGTGGTCCCTGTGCTGCCGGCCAGCTTGCCTGTGCGTTACCAGACAGCCTCTTATCTCGTAGACCAAGAGGAGCTGGGTGATGATATCTCAATGGTGGAAGAGAGCAAACTCAAGGTAGGAGCCAGGATTTCTTCTACCCGTGGTCCACAGCCACTGTGGGATATAATGAAGCGCCTCGCTGCTCTGAAAGGTATGAACGTCTCCTGGGCCAGTGACGTAGATCAGAATGTACTGGTTGATGTTGATATCAGTGCAAATGATGATTTTTATGAAACAATTGACAATATGCTCCGGCAAATCGATTATTATCATGAAATGAAAGGTTCTACCATAGTGGTAAGGTACAAAGAAACACGGCAATTTCATATTGCCATGCCTTTTACAAAACAGACATATGAAACTGCTACAGGTGGAAATGTTCTGGGAAGCAGTGAGGCAGCAAGTAATATCGAAGGAACCATTCGGCTCGATTCAAGAGGTAATGAATATGATATCTGGTTGAATATTGAACTTAATATGAAGGCAATCCTTGATGTGTGGACGACCAAGGCCGGCACCACTTCAGGAACGACCGCGGCGATGGGTAATGCCGGAATAGTTGTGGGTTCAGATGCTGCCGGGAGTTCAGAAGACAGAGCTGCCATGGAATTGAATGCGACCAGACAGGTCTCTGCTACCGGTAATATGTACACTATTGATAAACCTGTGGGCATTATAACTGTTCATGCACCGAGACCACTCCTTGATAAGCTGGAAGTTTATTTTGATAACCTGAAGAAAGAACTCTACAAACAGGTCTCAATTGAAGCCAAAATTCTTGAAGTGCA
>JAOZLO010000072.1 GCA_029934775.1 Desulfocapsaceae bacterium | reverse complement strand
GGCGGATGACGATACCGCTGGCACTTACCCCGATGTTTTTGTCAGTAAATTGTCTCAGGCTCTTCATGGAGAGGATAAAGCGTAATCTTTTCAAGTCAGCAAAGCTCAAGGAAAATTCGATTTTGACCTTCGATGCCATCGGAAATTTGTGGGATGTTTCTATAAAAGCCCCTCCTGAACTGATATTGGCCGCTACTGTATCAATCATCGAGGACTGATTTTCTTTAAACCTGTATGATATTTTGGCTTGAAGGTTGAGAGAAAAGCGTTCTTGTTCTCTTCGTTCAATCGGCATTGTTTTTCCTCGATCCCAAGTGTATTATAATGAGATATCACAGCAACTACTCACCCTGTGTAGCTACTGGCCCCTCCATGGGTAGTTGACCACTGTATCGGATTGTTCAAAAAACTCTCCACTTCATCTATGGTTTTTGTATCAAAGTAGTTTACTTTCTTACAGACGGCCAGTACGTCCCACCATGTTGCAAGCTGCAGCATTTTCAGATTGTTGTCCTGCAGTAACTTTTCTGTCTCTGGAAAAATGGAGTAGTGAAAAATAACCAGGGTGTGCGAAACATTGAGCCCGGCATCTCTCAGGGCATTGCAGAAATTAATTTTGCTTCTTCCGTCGGTTGTCAAATCTTCTACCAGCAATATTTTGGTCCCCTCTTTAAAATCACCCTCAATTTGAGCAGTCGGGCCAAATCCTTTTGCTTTCTTTCGAACATACTGCATCGGCAGCATCAACTTATCGGCCAACCAGGCGGCATACGGAATTCCCGCAGTTTCACCTCCGGCAATAGCGTCAATAGACTCAAAACCGACCTCTCTTAACACGGTAGAGGCGGAAAAATCTGTGATTGTCTGTCGAATCCGGGGATAAGAGATGAGTTTCCGGCAGTCAATATATACCGGAGATGCCCAGCCGGATGTAAACCGAAACGGTTCTTCGGATCGGAAACGTACAGCATTGATTTCGAGCAGCATTTTTGCTGTTAGTTCGGAGATGTTGTCTCTGGATGGAAAACTAAGCTTCATACCGGCTCCTTCAGTGTATGATACAGTAACTCCGTACCTTTAATAAAATCGTCAATTTCCATGGACTCTTCCGGATTATGGGATCCCTTGTCATTACGTACAAAAATCATTGCAGTAGGAATACCGAAGTTTGCAAATACTGCGGCATCGTGGCCTGCCCCGCTCGGTATGGTTTCCGACGGGAAATCCAGCATTTCTGATTTCTTCTTTAAATGTTCAATCCAGGCATCGCTTATTCTGGCTGGGGCTGTGTAGAGCTTGCGGTCAAACTGAAATTTAACTCTTCTGTTTTTTGCAATGTTGTTACATTCAGTCTGCATCAGGTGATAAAAAGCTTCAAGTGCATCGACACTTTGACTGCGAATCTCAAAACTGAATGAAACTTCATCAGGAATACGTGTCATCGCATGTACTTTTGCGTTCGTTGCCACAGTGCCGGAAGTGATAACCAGATCCAAACCTCTTTCGAGCAGCACTCTCCAGTGTTCATCAAGTGTGCTGATCAATTCTGCTGTGGCGAAAAATGCATCCTGCCGCAGCCAGCGCGGGACGGTACCGGAATGTCCTGCCTGGCCAAGACAAGTAATCCTGCGATGCCGAATAGCACCTCGAATGCCTGTGACGATGGCTGTAGGAAGGTTCCTGGAGATCATTACCGGGCCCTGTTCTATATGCAGTTCTATGTAGGCTCCTATCGATTTTGGATTAATTAAAATCTCACCGTTTTGAATACGTTCTACATCGGCGCCTGATTTTGCCATCGCTTCAAAGAGTTTTATCTGGCCTGACCGATGATAGGCCTCCATATCCAGTGTACTCAACAGTCCCAGTAAAGCACTTGAACCAATGTATGGTTTGCCAAACCATGCGCTTTCTTCACAGCGAAAGGCCATGACCTTGATGTTCTGCTGGGGTGTGAATCCTTCTCGGCGCATTTGAACCAGGCAGAGAAGGCCGGCCACAATCCCTGCAGCACCGTCAAAATTGCCTCCCTGGGGAACACTGTCAAGATGTGAACCACAGGCAATACAGGGCTTGTCAGGGTGAGTTCCAGGGAGAGTAACCACCAGATTGGCTGCCGCATCCAGTTCCACTTCAAGGTCAAATTTTAAGGCATAAGATTTGAACAGGTCGAGGGCTTCCTGCTCACCCTGGCCATAAGCTTCACGGGTAACCCCTATCTCACCGGCTGACATTGCAGCCAGACCAGAGAATAATTTTTCCGATTCGGTCCGTATATCAAATAGCGGTTGCTCTTCCTCAACTGAAATCTTCATATCACTCTCTTAAATTAAGCTCGAAAACCCTTCTTGGTCTGCCTTTGGCGGGCTGTTCAACACCTGATTCCTTGGCATAACCTGCGGAATGGAGTTTAGAAATCAGACGACTTCCACTTCTTGTAGTAATGCCAAGGGATTTTGATAGATCGTAAGCGGTAAGGTGTCTTGAGCCATGGCGTTCTAATATACCCAATATCTTACTGATATTCTCCGGAGTGATGTTCGATTTTTTTGCAGTATGTATAATTTTCTTATCGAAATTTCTGATATTATAATTTGAGCTTTTCCGGCTTACTGGTGAAATAATCTGTCCGGAGTCGGTCAGTATTTTCACCGTGTTTCCCGTCTCTGTCGCAATGCTCAGGGCTTCTGCAGCATTGGTAAAGGCGCTGATTGGATTAACTCCGTAACCGACGCCGACACTGATTGTAAAGTTAAATTTGATGAAAACATCATACAGCAGAGGAAAATCCCTGTAATCATGTGTGTACTCCTCGATAAGATTCCGTGTTGAAATAAGGTAATATTTTTCTGAACCCTTGTTAAATACGAATGATTGCAGCTGTTTTTGAAGATCGAGCATATAGTCAAAATATTTATAGAGAAACCGTTGATACCTGAATTCATCTTGTTGTGACTTTTGCTGTTTTCTGTTCTTGTCTATTTTAATAATGACAACAGCGGGATGATTGCCACTTGAGTTTTTGAAATTGATGGTATCAATAATTTTATTGACGCCTTTCAGAACAGAAAAATAAGTATGGTCAATCAGGGTACACGGAAAATTGTGGTTCAAAAGGTATTTATGAACGCTAAAAAAACCGGTGATAATATGTATACTGGTGTTTTTTTTATGATTTGCAATATGAAAATTTGCAACATCTTCGATCGTCATTGACTCATAGCGCTGAATCGCGCTGACTTCTGTCAATGGCAGATCCAACTCTCGGTAAATATGTTTAATAACAGAACTCTGGACTGAGTCGACACTTATGGCTCTTGGCGCCTGATCTATCGGTGCTGCAGCAATCAACTTCATGATTCCCGTTTCATCGAATTCCAGAAATATGGATGAAATTGACTTCTCTATTGTGTTCAGTGATAAAAAATAGGGAAAGGCTCCAGCAAATAAAATCCCTTCAGCACCTTTTATTGTCTGTATGATTTGTGGTAGTTCGGTGTAATGACCGTATGGGTAAGGTGTGATTTCAACCGGTAAAGACATCAGTTTTGTCAAACTGATGATTTCTGTGATGCGTTTGTCAACTCCAACCAGGGCGATTTCCATCAATGCTCCCTCCATCTTTTCCCTCTGCGGTGGATATCTGATCGATCAGTACCCGCACAATTACCAGTATTTGAGTATAATTACAAACGATTATATCACAGGTTTTGTAAATGACTGTCTCCCCTGCCACCGTTTCCGCAGCGGCTTTGATTACACTTGACTTCATAAGATAACTGTTTTAGAAGTATTTAAGGAAATAATAAAGACATGACTTGAATTACGGGGATTGAATGGCCAGTATTGAAGAGCTCGTAAAAAAATACAGTGTAGAAATATATGCTGATCTGGAAAAACTGGTGAATATTAACAGTTTTTCTACAAATACCCCTGGGTTACATATATTGTCCGAGGTACTACTTGATATTGCTGAAAAGCATGGAATTCAATTCGAAAAGAAGTTTGTCGGTGAGGATGATGCCGGGCCGCCACATCTGCTGTACACCAACAAGAATCGTGACGATTACTATGCCTTTATCGGGCACTTCGATACCGTGCACCCACCTGAAAGTGACTTTAACCAGCTTGTAAAAGATGGTGAAAAATGGATCGGACCAGGTGTCAATGACATGAAAAATGGTCTGTTGATTGCTCTCTACACCTTGGTCATTCTCAAGGATCTGATGCCACTCGAAAAAATCCCCCTTAAAATACTTTTTAATTCAGATGAAGAAAGAAGTTCTTTAACTTCCAGGTATATCATCGAGGAAGAGCTGAGGGATGCGACAGGTGGATTCGTTTTTGAGTCCGGTCGGTTGCCAGGTGATATGATTGTTACCAGGCGCAAGGGACTTATGGGACTTGATGTAGAACTGTTCGGTAAACCGTCACATGCCGGAGAAGCTCCCCTGGCCGGGATAAATGCTATCGTTGATGCTGCCGTAATCGTTGAAAAACTCAATCGACTCAATAATGCATCGGAAGGAGTCAGTTTACACTGCACCGAAATAAATGGAGGTATAGCACGGAATGTTGTACCTGATTACTGCAGGGTAGGGGCGGATATCAGAGTCCCGGATAGAGTGAAACAAGAGGAGTTGATTAAAAAGATTGATCAACTTCTCAGTGATAAAAATTTCGTAAACAGCCAAATTGAGTATAAAATTAATATTAAAAGGGACCCTTTTCTCAGGACTGATAAATCTGCCCGGCTTATTGAAAAATATATCAATACCGCCTCCTCTCTTGGCTTTCAAATTCGGGAAACATCATCCGGAGGGGGGTCTGACGCCAATAATTTATCCAGTTATGGAGTGCCGGTTATTGATGGGTTAGGAGCGTTGGGAGACTTTCCCCATACCAAGAAAGAATTTATGGTAAAAAAATCTCTGCTGGACAGGCTAATTATTTTCAGCAGTTTCTTTTATGAATTGATTTGCGAAGAGAAATTTTCAGGAGATTCTTGAAGGTGGATTTTTTGTCCGTTGTCAATATAATAACGAAATCTTGCTGGCCTTTTTCTATACTCCTGTTATATTCCAGAAAAGAGCAGACGAGTTGTTGATTGAGAATGTACATATAGCCGCACAGGAAACGGGTTTGACTGATATTGATGAGCGGTCGACCCTCAGTTTAACACTTTTAAAAGGAGGTATGCTTTGAGAACAAAAAAACTGTTTTTAATGGCGGTAATTGCCGGATTCGTACTGGCACCCGTGATGGGATTGAGCAGTGAACTTAAAATTGGTATGAAATCCGAGCCCAGTTCAATGGATCCGCATTATCATAACCTAACGCCTAATAACAATATGGCAAATTATACGTTTGATAAACTGGTCAAACAGGATGAAAAACAGAATCTTAAGCCAGGCCTTGCTGTTTCCTGGAAGCCTGTAACTGATTTGACCTGGGAATTCAAACTTCGTAAGAATGTTACATTCCATGACGGCTCACCTTTTACGGCCGAGGATGTTAAATTCACCCTGAACCGGGGCCAGAATGTACCCAACAGCCCGTCCTCATTCAAACGCTATATGGCGCACATTAAAAAAGTTGAGATTGTTGACCCGCACACCATACGTTTTTCAACAGAGAAGCCCTTCCCCCTTATGGCTACGTATCTTTCAACTTTTGCCATCGTTTCAAAGAAGCATGGTGAAGGGATGGCCACCAAGGATTACAACTCCGGTAAGGCAATGATTGGAACCGGACCTTTTAAGTTTGTAGAGTGGGTACCGGGCGACAGGATTGTGTATACGCGCAATGATGACTACTGGGGAGACAAGCCGGAATGGGAGAAAGTCACTGTTAAACCTATATCCAGTTCACCTTCACGGGTAGCTGCTCTTCTTGCAGGAGATGTTGATATTATTGACTTTGTACCGACTTCTGATATTGAGACAATGGAAAAAAACCCCGAATTTTCCACCGAAAAATCAGTCTCGAACCGGGTGATCTATCTGCATATAGACACAGATCGTGATGTTTCACCGTTTGTGACCGATAACAACGGTCAACCGATGAAAAAGAATCCTCTGAAAGATCTCCGCATTCGTCAGGCCATATCAATGGCTATTAATCGACCGGCTATAGTAGAAAAGGTTATGGATGGAAGTGCCATCGCAGCCGGTCAGCTGCTGCCGGAAGGATTCTTTGCAATCAGTTCGAATTTGAAGCCTATGAAGTATGACCCGGAAGGCGCCAAAAAATTGATGAAAGAAGCCGGCTGGGGAGATGGGTTCGGTTTGACCATTCACGGTCCCAATAATCGATATGTCAATGATGCCAAGATCTGCCAGGCTGTAGCACAGATGCTGACCAGGGTGGGGATTAAAACTAAGGTAGATACCATGCCCAAAAACGTTTTCTTTCCCAGGGGAAGTAAGCTCGAATTCAGCTTTATGCTGGTTGGATGGGGAGCCGGTTCTGGCGAACCTTCTTCACCCCTGGGTTCACTGCTGCACACCTATGACAAGGAAAAAGGGTATGGAGCCAGCAATCGGGGCAGGTTTTCCAACAAGGAACTGGATGCCGCTCTGGAAGAAGCTCTTGTCACGGTTGACCGTAAGAAGCACGGTGATCTGCTGATTAAAGCAACCGAAATCGGCATGGGTGAACTGGGTATTATTCCACTCCATTTTCAGGTCACTATCTGGGCGATGAAAAAAGAACTTACCTACACTGCCCGTACAGATGCGTACACTTTTGCAAGCGAAGTTTTTACAGTTAAATAATTTTGCTTAATCCGGGATAGCTGGTACTTGACCGGCTATCCCACTCCTTCCATTGTTTCCACTGATAGATTAGTGCCTTACTACTGTAACCCTGTTACAAAAAGCAAGCAATTGAGGAATGTATTTTGAAAATATATAGCTGCATATGTTTTCAAGGTACTTATCCCGCTCGTTGGGGTTAGAATAAGCTTACCTATCTAACATTCAGGTTTTTTTGCGAGACTGTCATTTATGATTGTTTTCATTATTCGTCGTTCTTTGCAAAGCGGTGTAGTGTTATTACTCATGTCTGTGCTGGTCTTTGTGGGGGTGTATGCCATCGGTAACCCGGTGGATATCCTGATCAGCCCGGAGGCAACTCCTCAGGAATATGAGGAGGCTATTATTGCGATGGGCCTCGATAAACCAATGTGGAGCCAGTATCTGACTTTTCTAAACGGTGCCCTCCATGGAGACCTTGGAAATTCCTTTGTTTTTAACGAGCCTGCCCTGAAATTGATTCTGCAACGGTTGCCCGCCACCCTGGAGTTAGCCTTTGGGGCTCTTTTCATAGCTATTGTACTTGGTATCCCGCTGGGTCTAATCGCCGGTATAAAATCTGAAAGCTGGGTTGGTCGCAGCATAATGAGTGGATCTATCCTCGGTTTCAGTGTACCCACCTTCTGGGTGGGGTTGATGATGATAATGGTTTTTGCCGTTATGCTCGGCTGGCTGCCTGCTTCAGGGCGGGGCCAGACTACTGATCTTTTTGGCATACCTGTTAGTTTTTTCAGTCTTGATGGCCTCTCTCATATACTGCTTCCTGCTGTTAATCTGGGTCTCTTTAAGTTGTCCCTGACCATTCGTTTGACCCGTGCTGGGACTCGTGAAAATTTGCAGTTGGATTATGTGAAATTTGCCAGGGCAAAGGGCCTTACAAACGGTCGTGTAATAGGCGTTCATGTTTTAAAAAATATTTTAATTCCGGTCGTGACAGTGCTGGGTCTCGAACTTGGCAGTCTCATAGCTTTTGCTGTGGTCACCGAAACGATCTTTGCCTGGCCGGGCATGGGGAAATTGCTTATTGATTCTATCGGTGTTCTTGATCGACCGATCATTGTTGCCTATTTACTGATAACTGTGACGATGTTCATCGTCATCAACTTTGTGGTGGACGTGCTGTATTCGGTCCTCGACCCGCGGGTCCGTCTAGGGGAGGAGAAGATATGACAACCTCTGCTGAAGATGTCACCATTCAGCCCGAAAAAGTGACAATCCCAACTGTTGAATCTCCATTTCGCCGTTTTGTCTCAGATTTTTCAGAGAGTAAAATGGCATTGCTGGGGCTTGCTGTATTTTTGTGTATCGTCTTTGCTGCAGTTTTTGCTCCGTATATATCTCCCCAGGATCCTTATGATTTAGCCCAGCTCGATATTATGGAAGGCAGACTGGAACCGGGAACAAAAAGTTTTGTCGGGTATACCCATTGGCTCGGGACTGATGATCAGGGCCGGGATATGTTAAGCGGAATATTTTACGGGTTGCGCACCAGTCTTGCCGTAGGCAGTATGAGTGCCCTGCTGGCGCTTTTACTCGGTGGAACCATGGGGTTGATCGCAGCCTATTTTGGAGGAAAGATCGATACCATTATCATGCGCATTGTTGATATTCAGCTGAGTTTCCCGTCTATACTCATTGCCTTGATATTACTAGCTATTCTGGGCCAGGGAGTTGACAAGATTATTATTGCCCTGCTGGCAGCCCAGTGGGCCTATTATGCACGAACTATCCGCAGTACTGCCATGGTAGAACGACAAAAAGAGTATATTGAGGCAGCCACCTGTCTTGCCATGAGTCACCGGCGTATTGTGTTCAGGGAACTTCTGCCTAACTGTCTGCCTCCGCTGATAGTGGTTGGTACCGTCCAGGTGGCCCATGCTATCGCCCTTGAAGCTACACTCTCCTTTTTGGGTATCGGTTTGCCGATAACCGAGCCTTCACTGGGACTGCTCATCTCCAATGGTTTTGAGTATATGCTGAGTGGAAAGTACTGGATCAGTTTTTTCCCAGGTGTGGCTTTGGTGATCACTATTGTAAGTATCAACCTGGTCGGAGATCAATTGCGTGATGTTCTCAATCCGAGGCTGCAGAAATGAGTGATAAGGAACAACTTCTGGTTATAGAAAACCTTCGCACCCATTTTTTCACCAAAATTGGTGTCGTGAAAGCTGTGGATGATATCAGTTTCAGTGTTAATAAGGGGGAAGTTCTTGGACTGGTTGGAGAATCCGGTTCGGGAAAATCAGTTACCGGTTTTTCCATGCTTGGACTGGTTGATCCTCCAGGGCGTATTACCGGTGGAAAAATTCTGTTTAATGGCCAGGATATAGTCTCTTTGTCTGACGATGGTCTTCGGGCTCTGCGTGGCAAGAACATTGCTATGATTTTTCAGGATCCTATGATGACCTTGAATCCGGTACTGCGCATTGATACCCAGATGATCGAAGCTATAACAGCCCACGAAAAAGTGGCCCGGCGGATTGCCCGTGAACGTTCACGGGATGCCCTGAGTCTTGTTGGAATTGCTTCTCCGGACGAACGACTGAAAGCCTATCCGCACCAGCTTTCCGGCGGGATGCGTCAGAGGGTATCCATTGCCATAGCTCTGTTGAATAAACCTGACTTAATAATTGCCGATGAACCGACAACCGCACTCGATGTGACTATTCAGTCACAGATACTGTATGAAATCAAAAAACTCTGTCGGGAAACAGGAACAGCTTTGATCTGGATTACTCATGACTTAACCGTCGTAGCCGGACTGGCTGATCACATTTGTGTCATGTACGCCGGACGGATTGTTGAACAGGGAAAGATCAGCGATGTCCTTGATCATCCATTGCATCCTTATACCAGAGGACTTATCGGCTCCGTACCCAGTCGAAATAAACGAGGCAGTGCCCTTTATCAGATTCCGGGTATGACTCCCTCCCTGTTGAATCTGCCTGAAGGATGTGCTTTTCGACAGCGTTGTCCACGAGCCGACAATGATTGCCTGGTGTGTCCTGAAATCACAAGTGAGATAGAAGGTCGGCATCTTCGTTGTTTTCACCCCCATGTAGAGATCCTTCATGAATAACAGTGAAAAAGAGAATTCTATTATTCGCTTGCAGAATGTATCAAAGCGTTTTGTCAAGAGTCTGGATTATGCCGGTAAA